>JASFZJ010000001.1:0-6136 GCA_045267865.1 Sulfurovum sp.
ATCCTGATATTGAAGAAGAAGATGTTTTAAAAGATTATGTCCTTTATAGGTTAGATAAAAAGTAGAAGATAATCTTAAAACTTTTGAAAGTCTCCTCCTCTTCTAAATTAAACTACTCTACCATCTTCTATTATTATAAACTCTTCTATCTTCTCTATATCTTACAGAGCGTCTATTATTATATCTGCGTCCGTTATCATATCTATTTCCACCTCTATAATAGCGTCCATTACTATATCTGCGTCCATTGTGATAGTAGTATCCACTTCTATAAGTTCCACCTGTATAATATCTATCATTGTAGTAGTAGTATGGAGCATTATTTCTAGGAGCTGAGGAGAGGATTGATGCTGCTATTACTGTTCCTACAGCTATACCACCTACAAGCGTAGCCTCTTGTGGCGTACAACCATTCATTACTATTGTTGAAGAGATTATCGAAATGAAACCTAACTTTTTTAATATTTTTTTCATTACTTTCCTTTTTATATTTATCAATTATAATATAATATAACTGTGAAGTCATTGTGATTTATTGGCTACTTAATCGCCCCACCTCTCAATATATCCAATACATTTGTAGCATAACACCCTTTTGGTAATATAAAACTTAGCTCATAATGGGCTTTCTCTTCCACATAATTTTTGGTTATCTCACTCACCTTTATCCATGCATATCTTCTCGTCCCATCGGCTGGAATGGCTTCTATAAATGGCTTCTCCATTATACCTGCCACACTCTGGGCTTGTTTGGCTCTCTTACCTGATAATAGTCCTGTAGGTGCTATATCTCTTGTCTCAAATCTCTGGGCTTCTTCTTCTATATTTTCTACAAAAAAGACTCTTCCATAAGGGTAGTGCATCATCACATCACCTTCTAAAATCTTAAAGAAATTGGGTTGAGATTTTGTATTTTTGAGTGAACCTTGTGGGAGTTGAAGTACCTGTTCACACTCTTCTTCGGTGAATTTTTCTAAAAGTAAATTTAGCTCCATTCTCTTACATAACCAACTATTATATAAATAACTTTGATATGAATTTACGAGAAATTCTCTCTTTTTTCTATCACGAATTTTGAGTTCACCATCAATAATCTTCTTGCCATCTTCCCAATTATTACCATCAGTTCCAAATCTCTGATTTCCAAAATAGTTAGGAACTCCATTGGCTTTTATCCACTTCAATACAGAATCTAATTTATCTTTTTGTACGCCCAAGACCTTTTTGAGACGGATATTAAATCTATTCCCTTTGAGGTGTCCTACTCGTATTTTGTTGTTGTGTCTTATGGAGCTTAGGATTTTAATTTTATCGT
Organism: Sulfurovum sp.; assembly: GCA_045267865.1. Taxonomy (GTDB): domain Bacteria; phylum Campylobacterota; class Campylobacteria; order Campylobacterales; family Sulfurovaceae; genus Sulfurovum. The sequence goes on from JASFZJ010000001.1 coordinate 1,316, forward strand.
GACTAAATGCCTCAATCTGCTCTTGAAACTTCGCAGGGATAGAGATATTTTGGATAGTCATCGCATTTTTGTCTTTGAGTCCTGCATAGCCTATCTCACGGCGATTGATACCGATATGGTTGGAGATTACATCAAGCATCTCCCAAGTAGTCATATCTTTTTTGCGTACTTTGACGACTAGGTGTTCACCCTCTCCACTAAACTCATATAGTGGTATCTCTTCTACTGTAAAATCTCGTGGGCTAGAGTTAAAGATAAACTCATTCTTGACATTTAGGGGGTATATTAGTTTCATTATTCTCTCTTTTAATTTTTAAAATGGTGACTCTTGCACTTTAGTCTATTGCTATTGTCTATGACTCTAGCAAACACACATAACGGGGTATTTGTCTCTTTTGCTACTCTTTGTACAGCGTCTATGTTTTCTATAGGAAATCCTATTAACATCTCATACTCTTCACCACTCAATCCAATCTCATCATCTATCTCAACAAGAGGCGTAAATCCAAGAGTATTATAATCTAACATCTTATTGGTATCACAAAATAGTCCATCAGATATATCCATACCAGTAGAGAGAAACTCTCTTGATTTGGATATAAAATCAGCCCTCAAAATAGGCTCAAAAAACTTAGAATTATTAGCTATTTTCTCACCATCAAAGAGTCTATTGAGGTCTTTCCTACTCTCACCCAACGCACCTGTATAAGCCAATAAATCACCGACTTTCAAGCCTTTACGCATAAGAGGAGAAGATGATTTGGAGATGATAGTGATAGAGATATGAAGCTTATCAGCCCCTACGGTATCACCACCGATAAGCTCACAACCAAACTCTCCTGCCGTATCTTCTATACTATCCATAATCATATCTATATCAGTAGTGGTTAAATCATAAGGCAGGGATATACTCAAAAGTGCATATTTGGGCTGGGCATTCATAGCGATAGCATCAGATATATTTACAAGCATAGCCTTGCGTCCTATTTGGGCTAGAGTCATCCACTCTCGCTTGAAATGGACATCTTCAAAAAATGCGTCCATACTATATATGTAATCACCTAATATAGCACCATCATCACCGATATATTTGGAGCTTAGTCTATTTATGAGGTACTCTTCTTTATCTAATATTTTCATAGTGGAGATTGTAGCATAAAATAAGATTATTAAAGTACATTAAACCTATAACCTTCTCCTTTTATATTATCTATATAATCTTTTTCAAATATTTTTCTTAGGTTTTTGATATATGTACGAATGGTGGCATAAGCAGGGATATTGTCATCACTCCATATATTTTCTATAAGCTCATCACAAGATATTACTTTGCCTTTATTTCGGATGAGATATTCTAATACTTGTGACTCTTTTTGTCTTATCTCTATTATATCATTACCTATAAAAATCTGATGTGTTTTGGGGATAAATTTCATACTATCAAACTCTATCTCTTCTTGGAGGCAATATAGGTTTATGATATGTTTGATACGCACAAAAAGCTCTTCGAGTTCAAAAGGCTTTTTGAGGTAATCACTCGCACCTAGCTCAAATCCTTTTTTGAGATTATCTACTCCTGAGAGAGAGGTGATATATATCACAGGAGTTGTATTTCCTATCTCTCTTAGGTATTTTAGTATCTCGAATCCATCTATACTAGGTACATTTACATCAAGCAAGAGCATATCATAATTATCTACTCCTATAGCATCTAGTGCTTTCTCTCCATCAAAATAACTATCTACTATATATCCCTTTTCTACCAAAAACTCTTCTATAATCTCTTGTAAAATTATATCATCTTCTAACAATAGTATCCTCATTTGGCTTACTCCTTAGGTGGTTTTGTCATAACTATATATGTTATTTTAGCATAATTTATACACAAAGAGTACACAATAAAAGGAGTAAACTACATAAACTAAATTAAAAGGATTGTTAAAATGCAACTAAAAAAAATATATATCGAGTTTTCAAACTTAACCAAATATGGAAGCTCTCTCTCTCTACTATTTGCTAGATTAATTGTAGCTTATGGGTTTTATGAACCTGCGATGATGAAGTGGAAAGATATAGACTCTGTGGCTACTTGGTTTGGCTCTATGGGTATTCCATTTCCGACTCTCCACGCCTATATGGCTGCTACCACTGAAATAGTGGGTGTTATTTTACTTGTTTTGGGGCTATTTACGAGACTTATATCTATACCTTTGATGATTATTATGGTTGTGGCTATTTTTACAGTTCACCTCACACACGGCTTTAGTGCTGGAAATAATGGCTTTGAGATACCTCTATATTATATGCTATTTTTGTTTATATTTCTCACTCACGGAGCTGGTGGATTTAGTCTTGATAAATTAATATTTGGTGAAAAAAAATAGATGGAACAGCTATTGAAATTTACAACCAATATAACACAATACCATACACCTATTTTTATGTTTATATTGGAAGTTTCTATTTTTATACTTGTAATTTTGGCTATTGCTGTACTTATATATGATAAATTTATCCAAAGAGAAGACCAACTTCTTATCAACTATCCACTTATAGGACGAATGCGTTATCTATTTTATCTTATTCGTGACCCAATGCGTCAATATTTTGGTGATGAGAAATTTTATGAGTCTTTTGATAAAGTAAAGTGGGTATATGATTCAGCAGAGGGTAAATCGGCTTACGCCTCTTTCTCTCCTTCTCAACCTCAAAATAGTGCAAGAATATCTATCAAAAATACCAACTGTGTACTCAATACAGAAGATGTAAGTGATGAGTTTAGTGTAACATTTGGAGACTGTTGTCCCTATCCATTTAAGACCAAATCGGTAATAGGTAGAAGTGCTATGAGTGATGGTTCTATATCTCCTGAGGGTACAAGAGCATTTTCAAAAGGTGCATATTTGGGAGGTTTCCCTATCAATACAGGAGAGGGAGGATTAACCTCAAACTTCATATACACACACAAGTATAATCCAGAAAACAATGCCTATCTTGATGTTAAAGAGGGGACAGTTTTTGCGAAATCAGTATATAAATTCATACGATTTTTCTCAAATATAGCGATAGCAAAGAGAGTATATAAAAAAATTGTAATACACAATCCAGAGAGTGCTTCTTATCTATTTGATAGAGAAAAGCTAGTATGTTATCGTATAAATTGGAATGCACCTCTAAGCAGTTTTCCCAAAAAGCCTCCCTCTGATATAGCAGATATTATACTCCAAATAGGTAGTGGACTCTACGGAGTGAGAGACTCAGATGGCAACTTTGATGAGGATAGATACCAAAAAGCTATGCGTTTTGCAAAGATGACCGAGATAAAAATGGCACAAGGTGCAAAACAGACAGGAGGTAAGCTTTTAGCATCCAAAGTGACTCCGTCGGTCGCATATTATAGAGGAGTAGAGGCATATAAAGACCTATTTTCTCCTAATCAATTTCCTTATGGCAAAACACTACCAGAGCTTTTTGATTTTATAGGAAGATTAAAAGCATTATCAGAAAAGCCTGTAGGTGTAAAGATAGTAATATCATCTACCCAATCTTTTGATGAGTATACAAATTTAATCAAAAAGAGAGTAGAGAGTGGTTCAAACTCATATCCTGATTTTATCACAGTTGATGGTGCAGATGGAGGAAGTGCCACAGCTCCAATAGAGATGATGATGAGTGTAGGAATGATTATCACCAAAGCACTATTCATAGCAGATAGGAGCCTCAAAAAAGCAGGTATAAGAGATATGATAAAGCTTATAGCTAGTGAAAAGGTACTCACCCCTGATGATGCCCTAGTATTATTTGGTATAGGTGCTGATTATGTAGCTATCGCTAGAGCTTTTATGCTAAGTGCTGGATGTATAAGAGCTAGAGAGTGTTCAGGAGCAAACGGTAGGAACTGCCCTGTCGGTTTAGCCACACAAGACAAAAAGAAAAGAGCATCATTTTTGATAGAGAAAAAAGCTAAAACAGTAGCCTCATATCACAAAGAGATGATATACGGTATCCGTAATCTATTAGCAGTAGTAGGGGTAAACCAAATATCCAAACTAAACCACAAACACCTAATATTTAAAGACCATACAGGTAAAACATATATGAATATAGATAAATATTTTGAAGCTTCGTTGGTGGAGTAGAGAGGTTGCCATCCATTGAGATGGTAATTCTATTGTCTTTTATTTGAGATGTATATTTATTCCAAATTTATGCTATAATCAAAATAAAAAGGTTTAGATAATGCAAGAATGGTTGATAACTATTTTAACTAAATGACAACTCTTCAAAAACCTAAATCATTTAACTACACCAAATTAAATCCTATGGATAACTTCTATACACTAGATAAAGATAAGAGTGATATAGAGGCGACAAATCCATTTGAAGAGGTAGAAGACTCTGTAACTTTGGCTAAGAAATTAAGAGAAGAAGCCTATAGATGATATTGTAGTAATGGAACTCTATCAAGGTACAAAAGTAAACAAGATTTTAAATAATAATATCCGTATGGTGCATAAATATACACCTTACGACCTAGAAAGTTATTATACAAGGAGTATAAAATGAGCGAACTAGAAAGAATTGAACAGTTAGAAAAAGAGATTAAGAAGCTTAAAGGTTTAAATAGTGAGGGGATTGAGAGTTACTCATTTAGTAAAATTACAGATAAAAAATTAAAAGAGCTAGTAGCGATTAAACAGATGATTAATGATACTATTTTTGATGATTGGTTTGCTTTTGAGTTAGAATTCTCTAATACTTTAATCTCTTTTTTAAATCACTTAATCACTAAAAATAAATCTCTAATAAAAAGTTATAATA
>JASFZJ010000002.1:0-45638 GCA_045267865.1 Sulfurovum sp.
CAGGTGGAACAGACGCAGGTGGAACAGACGCAGGTGGAACAGACGCAGGTGGAACAGACGCAGGTGGAACAGACGCAGGTGGAACAGACGCAGGTGGAACAGATGCAGGTGGAACAGATGCAGGTGGAACTGACACAGGTGGAACTGATGCAGGTGGAACTGACACAGGTGGAACTGATGCAGAAGTATTAAAAATAGCATATTTACTTGATAGTAAAATTAAAGGTATTTCATATACAACTAGCTCAGGATTAACAGGAGTTACAGATATAAATGGAACTTTTAGATATAAAGAAGATGATACTAAAATATCTTTTTCTATAGGCTCTGTACCAATAGGTTCTATCAACCCTTTTTATATAGAACCAGGTGGAAAAACATTTGTTACTCAACTTCTCGATGAACCTACACCAATGATTCAAGAACCTCTTCCTGGACTAGCTGTGCCTCGTAAGGTTTTATTACTACAATTATTACAAACATTAGATGAAGATGAAGACCCAAGTAATGGAATTGAAATCACTAATGTTATGGCTCAGAGTTTAAATCCTAGTTTAATTGATTTTAAACTCAATCAAGAAAAGGGAATAGTACAACTTCCTGCTACTATTGAAGGTCGAACATTAGTTACTCCTATGGTTGCAGCAATGCACTATTTTACTCAATTTAAGAACGATAATGAAGTACCAGAATTAAATATTACTGAAACTACTGTTAATGTAGTTGAGAATAGTTTTGATATTACGACGATAGATTTCAGAGATAATTCAGGTTATGCACAAATCACTATTGAAGCTACTGATAATCTAGTACAGCGAAATATATATTATGATTTAGATAGTAAAAAACTAAAATTTGTTAATCCAATTAACTTTGAGGATATTGATAGTGCAAAAAGTTTTCTCATAGATGTTGTTGCAACTGATGCAAATTCAAATAAGGTAACTAAAAGTTTAACTATTATTATTACAGATGCTATAGATGATACTTATGAATTGGCATATAAAGATATACCAAATACTTTTGTTAAAAATGCAAAAGATAGAAGAGATTCTGGAGGATTTAAAATATATACAGATAGTAATAATCAAGGAGATACTACTTATCCAACTGTTACTATTGAAGGTGAAGATAAAGAATATTTTCAAATAAGAGCAAACAGCACACCAGGTTATAACTTTATGCGTTTTAAAAAGATGCCTGATTATTCTATCAAATCTAAATATAATATTATAATTAAAGCAACCTTAGGTTCTAAAACAGTTTTAATTCCTAAAACAGTACAATTGTATAATCATTTTAATGATGTAAAAGAGACACCTTTAGTCTTGACAGTTTCAGATACACAAAGTTTTAATTTTTCTATGAGATTTACTAGTCTTTACAGATTTTATGATGTTGATTGTGATAATGATGGAGTGTTTGAAGTTGAAAATCAAATAGGAACAATAGGTGATATCTTATTATGTGAGTTCAATACAGGTGGAAGTCATGAAATTGCACTATGGGGAGACTTAGATAGAAGTAGCTTCAATATGACTGATACTAATTTTGATACTAATGCTAAAAAAATTACTAAAGTAAGCTTTGGAAATAAAGCATGGATAGATATGTCTTATATGTTTAGAGATGCTGATAATTTAGCCTTAATTGTAAACACTCCTATTTTTCATACTACTGATAAAGCAATACTAAAAGGTATGTTTAGAGATAGCTCAATGAATATAGATATTTCATCTTGGAATGTCATCAATGTTACCGATATGTCAGAAATGTTTATGCATACAGATATGTTTAATAAAAATCTTTCATTATGGGATGTTCAGTATGTTACCAATATGCATAGTATGTTTAATAATGCTGATGTATTTGAGAAAGATATTTCATCATGGGAAGTTGATAATGTTACTGATATGGGTAGTATGTTTAAGAATGCTGACGCGTTTAATGTAGATATTTCATACTGGCATACTGGTAAGGTTACTGATATGTCAGAAATGTTTATGGATACTGCTATATTTAATCAAAATCTTTCAGCATGGCATATTAGTAATGTAGTTAATTCCACTGATATTTTTACAAACTCAGTTATAACTAGTATTTATAATCCATTTTTTATAGTACACTAAATTTAGAAAGGCTTAATGCCTCTCTACTTAAGTAAAATACTATTAAGTATTTTACTACTACATCATTACTAAACCTGACAAAGATATGACAAATAACTTATTAAGGTATGACATCTTTTCTATATAATCATACAAATTATTAAGGAAATTAATATGAAAAAGATTATGTATGCAACAATAGTGGTATTTTTACTAAATGCTTGTGGTGGTGGTAGTTCCGATGGAACAGAAGTAGGTAAAACAGACACAAGTAAAACAGACGCAGGTGGAACGGACACAGGTGGAACGGACGCAGGTGGAACAGACGCAGGTGGAACAGACGCAGGTGGAACGGACACAGGTGGAACGGACGCAGGTGGAACAGACGCAGGTGGAACAGACGCAGGTGGAACGGACACAGGTGGAACGGACACAGGTGGAACGGACACAGGTGGAACGGACACAGGTGGAACAGACACAGGTGGAACGGACACAGGTGGAACAGACCCTGTAGATATTAATTATAGTACAGGTGTTACGCTTATATATAAAACTTTAACATATAAAGAAGTAAAGTCTCCAAAGAGTAATCGAATTTGGCTAGATAGAAATATTGGTGCTACCAGAGTATGTCAAGAAAATGTTAAGGAGAGTGATTATGTAGCATCTCCTGGTCCTTTAACTTCACATTACTTTATGTATGAACTTACTGAACGCAATTGTTTTGGTGCTTATTTTCAATGGGGAAGAGATGCTGATGGTCATGAATTGGCAAATACTAGTACAGCTGGTGGCTCAACAACTTTAACACCAAATACAAATGTTGCTTATCAATCAATTATTCAAATGAATCCAGGATGGTACGCAGAAGGTGACTGGGCTGTACATTTAATTAGTTCTGTTAATGAGTTTAAAGATGGAACTCAAAGAGCATCAAATTGGGCTGATACAGATGGTACTACAAATGGAGTTTGTCCTGCTGGATATAGAGTACCTTTACCAAGTGAGTTTGGAGCAGAATTAACAGCTCAACTGGGAACTCCTTTTGATTTACAAAGTAATTTTTTAAGACTTCCTGCATCTGGCTACAAAAATGATGGAACACTCGCAATAAATACAGGAGTAAATGCTTTTTATTGGTCTAGTTCTGCTAGTGGAACTCCTACTGAACGTTATAAATCAATAGCTTTTGTTATTGAAAAAATGCTCCATCCAATAACAGGTCTACAAGAATATGCAGGAACAAATGGAAAAAAACTTTTAAGAAGATATAGTTTACCCGTTAGATGTATTAAGCCTGTACCAGCACCTTAGAAATAACATATTTAAAAGTTAAGGTTAATTAATTTATAATTAATCTTGACATCTTGGATTAAATCTTAGTTAGAAATATCAATTAAATAAAAAACCTCCCTTTTTTATGTTAAAATACTCTATTGATTTTACTATAAAGGCTTATACTTATGTCACAACTCTTATTAGACACTCACAATATCTCTCATAGCTTCGATATACTACTCTTTGAGGGGCTTGATTTATCTCTCAATGAGTCGGAGAGTATGGCAATCTTAGGACGAAGTGGCTGTGGCAAATCTACACTTTTACATATATTCTCCTCTTTTATCAAACCAAATAATGGCACAGTCAAACTCTTTGGAGATGATATTTATAATCAAAATGATAAAGCGATAGAGTCTCTTAGACGATATGATATAGGGATTATATTTCAGTTTCACTATCTATTTAAGGGTATGAGTGCATTAGAAAATATTGAAGTAGCATCTATGTTGAGTGGTGAAGAGATAGATGATACTTTGCTAGATAGACTAGAGATAAAAGAGCTAATGGGTCAAAAGATAGGTGAACTCTCAGGTGGACAACAGCAGAGAGTCTCAATAGCAAGGGTATTAAGCAAAAAGCCTAGAATTATATTTGCAGATGAGCCTACTGGAAACCTTGATAAGGAGACAGCTGAACTTGTAATGAGTGTTTTGTTGGAGTATATCAGAGATACCAAATCAGGACTTCTATTAGTTACTCACGATGAGAGTATGGCTAGTCGTTGTGATAGTGCTTATAGATTGGAAGATAGAGAGTTGATAAAGTTATGAAAATAGATATAATGAATGTGGTATATACTACTTCTATGGTACTCTTAGCATTTGTAGGTGCGATTGTGGTTACCAAGACTATCGCTAAATATGCAAAAAAATTTGAAGATGACGAGAATAATAAAAATAAAAAGGAGATAGATTAATGGAACGATATACACATACAGAGACTACAGGATATGGCGAGAATATAGGTAACTCTTTTAAGGGGATGTTACTAGGGTTTGTACTTATAGCTGGAGCGATTGTACTGTTATGGTGGAATGAGAGTAACAGTGTAGAACAAGCTCAGGCTTTAGGTGAGATGCAAAAAAATATCATTACACTACCAAATACCAAATATTATATTAAGTATGATAATAAAGCTGTACTTTTAACAGGAGAGGTAAAACCTCTTAATAGACTTATAGACAAAGAGTTTGGTGTGAGTAGTGATGGTCTAATTTTAGCAAAAAAAGTACAGATGTATCAATGGAGAGAGACCTCAACTACCAAAACAGAAGATAAACTTGGAGGTGGCACAGAGGAAATTACCACTTATGATTATAGCAGAGTATGGTCTGAGTCATATATCAACTCATCTTCGTTCCACCACTCATCTGACCACCGTAATAGTAAGACTCACTATAAGAGTAAAATATATGCTACAGATGCAACTCTTGGAGATTATCAGTTGGGAGAGAATATAATCAAGAGAATAGATGCCAAAAAAGAGTTTAATGGACTTAAAAATATGAGTGAAGAGATAGGAGAAGCTAGAAATCATAAGAGCTTTTTATATGTAGGATATAATCCCCAAAGACCACGAATAGGTGATATAAAAATCACCTATACTTATGCTCCATCAGCCATATATACATTTGTAGGGAAATCATTTCAAAAAGATATAATCCCTTTCGTAACATCAAATGGTAAATCTTTTCTCTTTGTAAGAGAGGGTAAAGTAGATGCTAATACTATATTTACAGAAGCAAAAGATGCAAATGCTACACTCACTTGGATACTTAGAGGTGTTGGACTATTGATGATGTTTATAGGGTTTGGTATGATTATGGGACCTTTGACGACACTAGCCAATGTCTTGCCATTCTTAGGCTTCTTGGTAGGTGGAGTGACAAGTGTAGTTGCAGGTGTATTTACACTTATCTTAGGCTCTCTAGTCATCGCTATTGCGTGGTTTGGTGCTAGACCGATGTTATCTTTGGGTATTATCGCTGTTGGTGTAGTTATTGCTTTAGCGTTAGGTAAATTTGGCAAAAAAGATAGACTAGAAGAAGAGTAGAGATGAGGTCTCTTCTTGTTATAGTGATATTAAGTTCAATACTACTAGGCTCGGTATATAAAGAGCATTGTAAATATTGTCATAGTAGCAAAATATCTCTAGCCAAAATATATACCAAAAAAGATTGGTATGAGATTACAAATAGAAGTGATAATACTCTAAAAAATATACACAAGAGAAATCTTGATGTATTTGATTATCTATCTTCAAAGGAGTATAATCCTGTAGGTTTATATGATAATATGTCATTTTTTGCCAAAAAATCTATAAAGAGTTTGGAGAGTAAGAAAACCAAAAAGACAAAAGAGCCTTATAGCTCTTGTATAGAGTGTCATCGTAGTAAAATAACACTATCTAAATTATGGCAGTTATCACAATGGAAAGCTCTTCTCACATCAGATAAAACTCTAAAAGCCGTACATAAAAAAGCTCCAATAGCATTAGATTATATCAACTCAAAAGAGTATAGTAAAAGATTACCAAAGCTAATAAAAAGCGTAGAGTTTTATGCACCCAATATGCAGATAATAGAGTTAAAGCAGGGTAAAATATCTCTAACTTTCAAAAAGAACAATGGCAAAAAAGAGGAAGCTAAAAATCTCTTTGAAGAGATACAAAAGTCACTAAGAGGGTGTAAGATAGATAATAATATAAACCTACACCTCTCTATAAGCAACCAAGATACATCAGTAGCAAGTGCTATATTTTCTGCATTTACACTATTTATAGCCCCGATAGAGAGTAGTTACACTTGGAGAGTAGAAGCACAACAAAACAGTATGACATTCTCTTCAACTATAGATATAAAATACTCTTCTGGATTTTTTGGGAAAGACCATAAGAGTTTAGTAGAATCTATAGATAAATTGATGTCTGATTTGAAGAAAAAAATGAATATTAGGTGTAAAAGCACTATATAATAAACAATATACTAAAATAATGCTTAATGTATTATACAATAAAGGAGTATTATTATGATAGAGAAGCTTTTTGAAAAATCAAATCAGATACTTAAACTACAAAATTATGACTATAAGAGATATTTTTATTATACTATAGATTTTAGAGATAAAATGGTAGGAATATTAGGCTCAAGAGGTGTAGGTAAAACGACTGTAATTATTCAATATCTAAACTCCATAGATTTACCCAAAAACAAAAAACTATATTTTAGTGCTGATAGTATAATAACAAGTACAATCTCCCTTTATGATATAGCTGATAACTTTTCTAAAAGTGGTGGAGAGGTGTTAGCTATAGATGAGATACATAAATATAATAATTTTGAAAAAGAGTTAAAAGAGATATATGATTTTTTAGATTTAAAAGTTATATTTAGTGGTTCGAGTGCATTACAACTAGAACATAAAAAAGCCGATTTAAGTCGTAGAGCTGTTTTGTATAGAGTCAAAGGGTTATCTTTTAGAGAGTTTTTAGAGTTAAAACTAGAGATAAATTTTGATAGCTATAGTTTGGAAGATATACTTACAAATCATATAGATATAGCAGATAAGATTACTAACAAAATTAAGCCTTTTGAGTATTTTAAAGAGTATCTACAATATGGATATTTCCCATACTATTTTGAAAACCCTCAAACTTATACTATGAAGCTAGAAGAGAGTGTCAAAACTGTTATAGAGAGTGATTTGCCCATTATCTTTAATATCGAACCACAAAATATACATAAGCTAAAGCAGTTGGTAAGTCTAATATGTCTATCTAAACCTTATGAGCTAAATATTACAAAGCTATCTCAAAAGATAGGTATCAATAGAAATACACTCTATCAATACATACACTATCTAACTTTGGGAAATATATTTGCTAGTCTAAAAGCAAAATCAAAAGGGGATAATATATTTTCCAAACCACAAAAATTATATCTAAATAATCCAAATTTAACTTTTAGTTATTGTAAAGCAGATGAGATAGGAACTATAAGAGAGCAGTTTTTTCTAAATATGTTGAGTCAAAGGTATAATTTATCATATCCCAAAGAGGGTGATTTTATTGTAGATGATAAATATATATTTGAGGTAGGAGGTAGAAATAAAAGCTTCTCTCAAATAAAAGACAAGCTCAACTCTTTTGTTGTATCTGATGATATTGATATAGGTTTTAACAATAAAATACCTCTATGGTTATTTGGATTTTTATATTAATTTTACACTCCATCAATAGAATAAAATATACCCCCACTTCTAAGCATTTTTTGGGTAAAATATATATAATTATTATATAAATTGGAGTCGAAATATGGCAGAATATGGTGCGAGTAATATTAAAGTCCTCAAAGGGCTAGAAGCAGTAAGAAAACGACCAGGAATGTATATCGGTGATACAGCTACAAAAGGACTTCACCACTTAGTTTATGAAGTTGTAGATAACTCTATTGATGAGGCTATGGCAGGTTTTTGTGATACTATCAAAGTTACTCTTACCAAAAATGGCTCTGCTATCGTAGAAGATAATGGTAGAGGTATCCCCGTAGCCATTCACCCAACAGAAAACATATCAGCAGCGACTGTGGTTATGACGGTTCTTCACGCTGGAGGAAAGTTTGACAAAGATACATACAAAGTATCTGGTGGACTTCACGGTGTGGGTGTATCTGTAGTAAATGCACTATCCAAAGACCTCTATCTTACTATCTTTCGTGAGGGTTCATCTCACGAGCAGAACTTCAAAGAGGGTATCCCACAAGAGCCACTAGCAGTCATTGGAAATAGTCGCAAAAAGGGTACAAAGATAGAATTTTGGCCTGATGAGACTATCTTTGTAGAGGGTGTAGTATTTCAAAAAGAGATACTAATGAAACGCTTCAAAGAGCTTTGTTATCTCAATCCCAAGATTACGATAGAGTTCAAAGATGAGAGAGATGATACAAAAGAGGATTATCACTTTGAGGGTGGTATCAAGCAGTTTGTAGAAGATATGAATACAAAAGAAGTCATCTCTACTGCTCGGTTTTTTGAAGGTAAAGCTGATGATATAGAGATTGATATAGCTTTAATGTATTGTGACGCAGATACAGAAAAGTCACTATCTTTTGTAAACAATATCAAAACAGCTGATGGTGGTACACATGAAGCAGGATTTAGAGCAGGTTTGACTCGTTCTATGGCATCATATATTTCCAAAAATGCCAATGCCAAAGAGAAAGGCACAAAGATTACAGGCGAGGACTGTAAAGAGGGCCTCATAGCTATTGTATCTGTGCGTGTACCAGAGCCACAATTTGAGGGACAAACCAAAGGAAAACTAGGTTCTAGCTATGTTCGTCCATTAGTGCAAAAATTCTTCTCTGAAAACTTCAATAAATACCTAGAAGAGAACCCCATCGAAGCCAAAGCCATTATGGGTCAAATCCTCCTCGCTGCTAGAGGACGAGACGCAGCTAAAAGAGCTAAGGATTTAGTTAAACGAAAAGACTCAATGAGCATTGGTACTTTGCCAGGGAAATTGGCAGATTGTCAGAGTAAAGACCCTACGATTTCTGAGATTTTTTTAGTTGAGGGAGATAGCGCCGGTGGGTGTTTTACTGCTGATACTGAAATTTCTTTGGCTGACGGACGAGATGTATCTTTCTTAACATTAATAGAAGAGCATAAACAGGGTAAGAAAAACTTTTGTTATACAATAAAAGAAGATGGTTCTATTGGTATTGAAGAGATACTTCATCCTAGGAAAACAAAATCTAACGCTTCTTTGCTAGAAGTAACTTTAGATAATGGTGAAAAGATTAGATGTACGCCTGAGCATAAATTTATGCTTAGAGATGGAGAATATGTAGAAGCACAAAATCTACAAAATAATCAAAGTTTAATGCCTTTATATAAAAAATATTCTAAAATAGAGAATAGAATTACTATTGAGGGTTATGAAATGGTACAAAATCCTAAAACTTCTAAATGGATTTTTACGCATATGTTATCCAATTATTGGAATTTAGAGAATGAAATATATGCACCTTTAGATAAAGCACATAAACATCATATTGATTTTAATAAACTCAATAATAATCCTGATAATATCACTTTACTTTCGGCTAAAGCACATCTTCAATTACATCAAAAGCATATAGCTAAAACATTACATACAGATGAAGCCAAAGAGAAAGCTAGATTAGCTCATCAGAAACCTGAATATAAATTAAAAGCTAGTATAACTGCCAAAAAATATTCTAAAATGCTTTCTGAAAAAGCAAAAAAACAGTGGAGTGATGATAACTATAAAGCCTATATGAAAAGTAAATATTTAGAATTTTATAATTCAAATTATGAATATAGAGCAAATCTACTAGAACGATTAGATAGAGAACAAAAAGAGTATTGGGCTATAGATGAAAATAGAGAGAAACAATCAAAAACAACAAGAGAATATTTTCAAGATAATCATACAGCAGTAGAGAATAATAGACAAAAAGCGATTGCACAATGGGATAATAAAGAGCTCAAAGAATGGAGAGCTGAAAAGACTAGAGAGCAAATGTCTAACCCTGATAATGTAAAAAGAAAATTAGCTTCAGAGAGAGAGACTAGAATTAAAAATTCTCTATTATTTTTAAATAGTGTTGGTATTGATAATTATGAAGAGAGTAGAAAAGGAAATAGACGAGTATTTAAACTTGATACTTTAATAAAAAAGATTGAGGAGAGTGAAAAATACTCTACGCTTTGCAATACTTATGAATTAGTTCAAAGTAACCTTTATACTTATAATCATAAAGTAGTATCTATTAAAAAATTATCAATTCAAGAAGATGTATATGATATAGAAGTACCAAATACTCATAACTTTGCTTTGGCTTCGGGTGTATTTGTACATAATTCTGCAAAACAAGGACGAGATAGAGTATTTCAAGCGATTTTACCACTCAAAGGTAAGATACTTAATGTAGAAAAAGCTAGATTAGAGAAGATACTCAAATCTGATGAGATTAAGAATATGATTACGGCTCTAGGTTGTGGTATTGGTGAGGAGTTTAATGAAGAGAAGCTTCGCTATCACAAAGTTATCATTATGACTGATGCCGATGTTGATGGTAGCCATATTCAGACGCTTCTTTTGACTTTTTTCTTTAGATTTTTGAAGCCTATTATCACAAAAGGATATTTGTATCTAGCTCAACCTCCTCTTTATCGTTACAAAAAGGGTAAAAATGAGATATATCTCAAAGATGAAAAGTCGCTTAATGATTATCTGATAGAGAATGGTATATCTGTGATAGAGAGTGACACTATGGGTACAAATGATTTGATTGATTTGTTTAAGCTTGTGGCATATTATCGTATGACTCTCAAAGAAATGGAGAAGAGATTTGCTTTGCCTGAGGTGTTGCGTTATATGATAGAAAATCCTGATGTGGCAGGTCAGAGTATAGATGTATTGAGTAAGACTATTGAAAAGTATATTTCAGAGCTAGGTTATAATATTTTGAACAGTTCTATTACAGATGATACTATTCATCTATTTGTACAGACCAAAGATGGACTTGAAGAGCTGATTGTAGATGATGTTTTGTTTACCAATCCTCACTACAACGAGGCTATACATATTCATCAAAAAATTCAAGAGCATATCACGGATGAGTTTGTGAACAAAGACCTATTGGAGCTATTTGCACAAGTGGAAGCATCTGCCAAAAAAGGTGCATATATCCAAAGATACAAAGGTCTAGGAGAGATGAACCCCGAACAGCTTTGGGAGACTACTATGATACCAGAAAACAGAAGACTTCTCAAAGTTGTGATAGATGATGATGAGGTGGCATCTGATACATTTGTACTATTTATGGGTGATGAGGTAGAGCCACGAAGGAATTATATTGAGAGCCATGCTAAAGATGTAAAACACCTAGATGTCTAAAATGTTAATATCACAGTTAGAGGAGAGAGGACGACGATTTAAACTAGCCCTAAGGGCTGGTATCCCTGTACTTATATTGGTATTTCTGGTATTTTATAGCACTATTTATAATGGTCAAGAGGTTGTTTTTAGTATCAAAATCGGTCTTCTTTTGGGTGCTATTACATTTATTACTATATATTTTATCTATTTTTTGATGAATTTGAGTGTGCAAGAGACTCTTCTTGACCAAGCATCACAAAGTTTTAATAGAAGAACATTTATAAGAAAACTAGAACAGTATCAGCCCAAATCTATAGCGTATCTAACTATAGATAACTTCTCCTCTATTCTTGAAAACTATAGTAGCGAACAGATAGATACTATTTTATATACAATTACAAGTAAACTTCATCTAATGTTTAAACAAAATGGATTAGAGAATATACTTATAGGTAGGCATGGAAATGCAGGATTTTTGATAGGATTAGATGATAGTCACTATAATATACAATTTATACTAGAGAGCATTATAGAAGATAATAGGAGTATAAATACTATAGAAGTAGATTTGAAATTTGCTATTATCACCAATACTATAGATAATTTTGAAAAAGCGATACTCCAGCTTCAAGATATTATAATAAGTCAAACAGTAGATAATAATAAGATAAGACATTCAGAGATAACTAAAGATGCAAAAGAGCTATCTACTATAGAAAAGAGTGTTATAGCATCTATTAAAAATAAAAAACTTACACTATCTTTTAGACCACTACTTAATATAGTAACAGATACTATAGATACCTATGAGATAGCTGTAAGGCTTCAGTGCCAAAATAGTGATTATATACTTCCTCGTCTATTTTTACCTATTGTAAATCGTTTGGGATTGGGTAGAGAGTATGATTTTGCACTTATCAAACATGTAATTGACCTATTGCCATTAGTAGATGATACTATATCTTTTACATTCAATCTATCCCCATTCTCTCTTCGTGATAGTGCATTTCAAAAAAGGCTTTTTGACTATTTAGCATATAAAAAGATAGATCCATCTCGTTTGATTATTCAACTTTATGAGCGAAAAACACACCATGACCTTAGAGGATATCTAAAGACTTTACAGACTTTTAGAGCTAATGGGTTGAGAACATGTATAGATAACTTTGGTTCATCAAACGCATCTATGGAGTATATGAAACATTTTAAATTTGATGTTGTTCAGTTTGATAGAGATTATGTGACACATTTAAAAGATGAGACTACATGTGCAATGCTTCAATCACTTATAATAATGTCTAAAAAGCTAAAAGTAAAAAGTGTGGCAAAATGGGTAGATAATGATGAACAGAAAATAAAACTTAAAGAGCTAGGAATAGACTATATTCAAGGCTTTGGGGTGAGTAGGTCTGTACAAGAGGACGAGCTTATCAACATATATAACTAAATATATTGACCTTATTAGAATTTATAGCTATAATATAGTTATAAATTTTAAATAAAGGAAATAAGATGAGTAAAAGAGATGAAAAGATAACACACTATTTAGAGGTAATTAAAAAATTAGAGCTAGATTTGACTGATGAGCTTATAACTAAAGTTACTGTAGGACTAGGACCATCAATATATAAGAAAAATGCTGAACTCGTATCATGTTCTAGTAAAGAAGAGCTAGATAAGATAAAAACAAACTTCTTGATAAAGAAGCTAGGCTTACCAAATGATGAGAAACTTGATACTGCTATCAAAAATGCATGTAAAGCTATGGGCTCGTCAAATAGACAAAAGTATAGACCTATATTTTATGCCCTATTAGTAAAAGAGTTAAAAAAAGAAGATATTTATGCGTAATACAATTTTTTTGTAGGGGTAGAGTCCAATGCCAATGAATTAAGCTTTTTGATGTGTAGGTTTGGCACTGCCAAACAATATGTATAGCCCCCTATAGGCTTAATTGTTGGGTGATACCCAACCTACAAATTCTTTAATGGCAGTGAGATAAAGCCATCCGATTCCAAGAAATAATTTCTTCCCATCCTCCTAATACCACAACCTTAAATGTAAATTGATATAAATAACCATACTAAAACTAATGACATTCAACCACTTAAGCACGATTATACCAAACAAGTTTTATAATCATAATAATTATATAGGAGTGTTTTTTATGATAAGAGTAGAATTTTTGGGTCCTATAGGTAAAGAGCCTATAGATATTGAGGCTTCAAGCCTTGCTGATGTTTCACAAAAACTTAAACAAGATGAGAGTTTGAGTCTTTGGCTAGATAAGTGTGCCGTGGCACTTAACGATAGTATGGTAAATGACCTCTCTATCGAGCTTAAAGATGGTGATAGAGTATCTATTTTACCTCCTGTTTGTGGTGGTTGAGAGAGTGGAACTTTATAATGGTGCTTTGGATACCAAAGAGATTTTTGGTCGGTGGCTAGATAGTGAGGCTGAGTCTAATTATGGTGCTTATATTCCTTTTGTGGGGACTATTAGGGCAGAAGATAATATAGAAGGGCTTAGTTTTGATATATATGAGCCTATACTTCAAAAGTGGTTTGATGATTGGGTAGAGAGAGCTAAGAAGAGAGGGGCTATTGTGAAGATGGCACACTCTGTGGGGCTTGTTCCTGTGCATACTTCTTCTTATGTTTCGGCTGTATTTTCTCCCAAAAGACGAGTGGCTTTGGAGCTTATAGATGAATTTGTGGAAGATTTTAAGGCAAATGCACCTATTTGGAAGTATGATGTGAGAGATGGAAAACGCATTTATGCAGAAGATAGAAGCACTCCTATGAGTGGCTCTGGACTTTTGGCATAAAAAAGGGGTCAGGTGACCCACTGAAATAGAAAAGGTAAGAATATATGGCATTTATGCACTTTGATAAATCTATAGAGATAATAGAAAATCTCAATATAGATAGTTATAAAACAAAAAAACTCTACATTGTAGAGGCGTTGGGTTATATTTTGGCTGAGGATATTATTGCAGACCACAACTCTCCTGAGTATCCCACTTCTGCTATGGATGGATATGCTATTATCCACGAAGATATGGCTTTGGTTAATCTCAATATTGCAAGTATCAATCCTGCTGGTTCTGTTACTTTGGATGAGATGATAGGTGGGACTTGTATCAAGACATTTACAGGCTCACTTATGCCAAAAGGTGCTGATACTTTGATACCTATAGAGAATGTATCCCTAGATGGTGAGGGGATAGTTATCAAAGAGGAAGTAGCACAAGGTTTTGCTATTCGTGATATAGGAGAGAACTACAAAAAAGGACAACTTCTAATAGGTAAAGGCACTCAGATAGATTTTGCTCAAATTGGAGTATTAGCTAGTCTTAATATCGTGAGTATATCGGTATATGATAAGCCATCAGTGGCTATTTTATCTACAGGTTCAGAGCTACTTGAACTAGGTGAAACACAGACAAATAATTCTCAAATACGAAGCTCTAATAACTATATACTTGAAGCTATGGTCAAAAAATATGATGGGTTACCTATTCAATTAGGATGTATCAAAGATGACAAAGAGAGTATCACCAAAGAGTTGTCAAGAGCTTTAGAGATGAGTGATATTGTGGTTACTACTGGTGGTGTGAGTGTGGGTGATTTTGATTTTGTAAAAGATGTAATTCACGAGATAGGTTGTGAAGTGCTTTTTCAAGGTGTTAAAGTCAAACCAGGACAACATATAATGGTAGCAAGAAAAGATGATAAGTTTATAATAGCTCTCCCTGGGTTTGCTTATTCATCTACTGTGACGGCATTGCTCTATCTTGTGCCTCTTATAGCGAAATTTCAAAATGGAAAGTGTAATCTAACTCGCATCAAAGCAAAATTAAGTGAGAATATATATAAACAATCGGATAAGACAGAGTTTAGAGCTTGTAATATAAATTTGGTTCATGGTGAATATTATATAGATTTTAAAGATAAAAAAGTTGGCTCTTCTGCGATACTAACCAATATGTTGGGAGATACGGCTCTTTTGATATTAGATGAAGAAGATGGTGCTAAGAGTATTGGTGATGATGTTATGGTAGTTTTGTTTGATTAGAGAGTAAAAGGATATAGAGATGTTGATTTTAGGCGAGATAATAGAGAAATTAAAAGATATAATATCTTCAGAGGCTACTTCTAAAGGGAATATTAGTAAAAAAATATTTGATAAAGATGTAGCAGTAGTATTAAATATACCACAATCTACTTTTGCTACAATGAAGAAGCGAAACTCTATCCCTTTTGAGGAGATATTGGAGTTTTGTGCAAAGAAAAAAATATCTCTCAATTGGCTATTTTTTGACCAAGCTGTTGATATGCTCAAGAAAGAGACTGATAAGTTTCTCCAAGTGCGTTACTTTGCTACTATCAAAGCGAGTGCTGGAGGTGGGGCTGAGGTGTTTAGTGAAAATTATGAGAAAATTAGTGTGGATAGAAGACTTATTGGAGATATTGAGAATAGACGGCTTGTGGATGCTATTCATATATACGGCGACTCTATGCAACCAACTATTAAAGAGAACTCTATTGTTTTTGTGGATAGAGAAGATAAGAATATATCAAAAGATGGCGTATTTATTGTCACTTCACCACAAGGACTATATGTGAAACGAATATTGTTTAAAGATGAGGGTATGGTAGAGCTAATTTCAGATAATAGTGACTACGCTCCAGAGGTTGTCTCTATTGATGAATTAGGAGTTATTGGTCGTGTTATCGGTAATATTGAGAGCTTATGATAGATAGTAATTTATATGATGAAGTACGAGAGAAGATAGCAGAGTATAAGAGTATCACAATACTTACACACCTAAATCCTGATGCCGATACTCTAGGAACAGCATTGGGAATTTACGCTCTTTTGATTAGAGATAAAAGCAAGAGAGTAGAGGTGATTAGTGCTTCTGTTGATATGCCTATTAATTTAGATTTTTTGCCAAATCATAAAAAGATAAAACATAAGATGGACTATAGTAACAGTCTAGTTATATCTTGTGATTGTGGGAGTATAGATAGATTGGGATTTAATCTTGATAGTCGTGATATAATCAATATCGACCACCATTTAAGTAATACTAATTATGGAAATATTAATGTTATTAAAAGTAATTATGCTTCTGCTTCACAAGTAGCTTTTGAACTATTTAGAGAGTTGTATGATATAAATAGTGATAGTGCTATATGTTTTTATAGTGCGTTGTTATCGGATACTAGATACTTTACAACAAGTTCTATGAACAATGAGATATTTAAAGTAGCACAAGAGCTAGTGGAACTAGGTGCTAATCCTTATAAGATAGCTCGTAATTTTACACAGAGGAGGTCTCTTAGCTCATTAAGAATTTTAGAGAAAGTTTTGGGGTCATTGAGACTATATAAGAGTGCTAAAGTGGCTACTATTATTGCTTCAATGGATGATATTAGTTCATCAGGCGCTACTAATGCTGATATTGATGGCATAGTTGATTATGCTAAGTCTTTGATTACCGTTGAGATAGCGATATTTGTAATTGAGACTAATAGTGGAGTAAGAGTATCTATGCGTAGTAAAGGGTTAGATATATCCAAAGTAGCAGTAGCTTTTGGTGGTGGTGGACATAGAGTAGCTTCTGGATTTAGCTTAGAAAAATGTGGATTAAAAGAAACTATAGATACAATTTTGATAAAGATAGAAGAGTTAGGACTTATTCATGAGATATAAAAAGCGTAAAAAAAGTGGAATGAAGATAGTAAATATACTGCTATTTCTAGGTCTAGTAGGTATTTTAGTCTATATATACCAAGCCCCAGAGTTTGAGCAAGAAGCTCCTATTGTAGAGAGTGAAA
This sequence comes from Sulfurovum sp., assembly GCA_045267865.1. Lineage (GTDB taxonomy): Bacteria > Campylobacterota > Campylobacteria > Campylobacterales > Sulfurovaceae > Sulfurovum. Next base: position 17,202 of record JASFZJ010000002.1, read on the forward strand.
ATCATATATTTTGGAACTTGATTACGCCATTGGAGATAGAGTTATCAGATAATGAGGGGCTTAAAAGCTTTGAGCTTATATTTAGCGATGGTCAAAATAGACTTAATGTTGGAGAGAAAAAATTTGAAGATATAGCAAAGAGTAAAATTATACAGATTAAGTATCCCAAGAAGAGTGTATTAAATCCAAAAGCAACTAAGCTTAAACTAAAAGTTATTGTAAATGATAGTAGTTTATGGAACTTTTTCCAAGGAAACTCTAGTGAGAAAGTTATTGAGATAGATGTAGATTATACTAGTCCTAATGTCAATATATTAGCCAACTCGTTTAGTATTGTAAAGGGTGGAAGTGCTTTAGTAGTATTTAAAGCAGAAGATAAAAATCTAAAAAGTCTATATATCGAAGCAGGAGATAAAATTTTTGTACCACAGCCTTATAAAAAGAAAGGATATTACGCATCACTTATAGCATGGTCATTTCATCAAAAATCATTTAATGCTAAAATTGTAGCGATAGATAAGGCAAAAAATAGACAAATTACAGATATTCCTTTTTATCTAAAAAATCATAACTATAAAATATCAAATATTAGAGCCAAAGATAAATTTATTGATGGTAAAATTGCAGACCTTATATCAAGTAATCCTGAGTATGTTGATATAGATAATAGATTAGAGAGACTTAAGACTATTAATGAAGTTATGCGTCTAAAAAATGAAGATTTAATTCATAGTCTAAGCAGACCTGTATCTACAGAGTTACTTTTAAGTTGGAAAATAAAGAAGTTTTATCCTCTAAAATCTAGTCAAAAAGTGGCTAGTTTTGGAGTTAAGAGATACTATTATTATGAGACTCCTAAGAATAGAGTATCTGAATCTTACCATGTAGGGTATGATTTGGCTAGTACAAGAATGGCAGTGGTTAGAACATCTAATAGTGGGAAAGTAGTATATGCTAATGCTAATGGAATATATGGAATGATGCCGATGATTGACCATGGATTAGGACTCTATACTCTATATGGACACTGTTCGGAGCTTCTTGTTAATGAGGGTGATGAGGTAAAAGCAGGAGCTAGTATAGCCAAAACAGGAACATCAGGATTGGCTTTAGGAGACCATCTACATTTTGGTATATTAGTTCAAGGTGTAGAAGTTAGACCTATTGAGTGGTTTGATAAAAGGTGGATAAAAAAGAGTATAGATAATGTCTTTAAATCAGCAGATAAAATTATTATGGCGAAATAAGTCACAATATATACACAAAAAGATAGTATAATATTATCTATGAAAATTATATAAGGAGAGATAGTGCAACAAAGAACACTCAAACAAGCCGTAGAAGTTGTCGGAATTGGTCTGCATAAAGGCGAACCTATCCATTTAAGACTTGAACCTACAGGCATAAATTCAGGCATCACTTTTTATCGTGAAGATTTAGACTTGACTATACCTCTCTCTCCTGATAGTGTCATAGATACAAAGATGGCTACAGTTATCGGTAATGCTAAAGGCTCAATCTCTACTATTGAGCATTTTCTCTCAGCAATATATGCTTATGGAATAGATAATCTTCGTGTGGTAGTTAATGGTAATGAGATGCCTATTATGGATGGTTCAGCTATCTCATTTTGTCTCTTACTTGATGAAGCAGGAATAATAGAACAAAATGCGCCCAAGAAAATCATAAAAATTATAAAACCTATAGAGATACGAGAGGGAGATAAGTTTGTAAGACTTCTTCCTAGTAGCAAAGCTATCTTTGATTTTGGTATTAAATTTGACCATCCAGTTATCGGTGAGCAGAGAGAGTATTATGAGTTTAGTACACACTCATTTATTGAAGAGATAGCAAGAGCTAGAACATTTGGTTTTGCCAAAGATATACAGTATCTTCAAAGTATCAATCTAGCCCTTGGTGCAACACTTCAAAATGCGATAGGTTTAGATGACCATCGAGTGCTTAATCCAGAAGGTTTACGATTTGATAATGAGTTTGCTAGACATAAAGTGCTTGATGCTATGGGTGATATGATGGTGAGTGGACACAATATTTTAGGACTATATGAGTCTTTTGCAGGGAGTCATAATCTTAACTTCCAGCTCACCTCAAAACTACTATCTGATAGTAGCAGTTATGAGATGGTAGCAGTACAAGAGTTAGAAAGTAGGACATTTGCAAAAAGCTTCGCATAACTACAAAATTCTTATTATTCCTATCGCAAATCCTATTCGTATAGGACTATATAGAGATAATGAGCTTATAGAGACAATCACAAGTGAAAAAAAAACATCACAAATCCTTCTGCCTATTTTGATGAAATTTTTAGATAGATACGATATATCTTCTATCATCTATACTAGAGGACCTGGCTCTTATATGGCTATAAAACTTACTTATATAATGCTAAAAACCATAGAGATAACAAGAGGTATAGAGATAGTAGGTTGTAGTGCTTTTGAGCTAAATGGAGCAAACCCTATCAAAGCCATTGGAAATACCTATTTTATCAAGCAAAAAGAGACTATAATAACGAAAAAATATGAACAGCCTATAGATGTGAATTTTGTTCTTACTAAACGAATAGATAATCTCAACTTAGATAAAGAGTCTGAACCTCTATATATAATACCAGCTGTTATGCGTTAAAATTAAGGAAAAAGATGTTTATAAGTGTACCTGCTACTTCTGCTAACTTAGGACCTGGATTTGATACTCTAGGATTAGCAGTTGATTTAAGAAATGAGATTTTAATCACTCCATCAAAGTTTTTGAGTATCTCTACGCAAGGCGAGGGTGATGATAATCCAAAAATCAAAAAAAATACACTATTTTTGAGCATCTTCAATGAAAACTACAAAAGACTTACAGGTAGAGATGATAACTTTCGGTTTGAGTTTACCAATCGTATCCCAATATCAAGAGGGTTAGGAAGCTCTTCTGCTGTTATTGTAGCAGCATTAAGTGGTGCTTATGTGGCTGCAAATAAAAAGTATAACAAAAGAGAGATACTTAATTTGGCTCTTAAATATGAAAACCATCCTGATAATATCACTCCTGCTGTAATGGGTGGGTTTAATGTGGCATGTGTAGATGGTGATAGAGTCTATAGCAAAAAAAGACGAATGCCTGATTATCTTAAAGCCGTAGTGGTGATACCAAATCGCACTATCTCCACGGTAAAATCAAGAACTATCTTACCAAAGGTTTATAAAAAGGAAGAGACTGTATATTCTCTCTCTCGCTCATCTTATATGACGGCTCTTTTTATGACTGAGTCGTGGGATTTATTGCGAATAGCAGCAAAAGACAAACTTCACCAAGCAAGAAGAATGAAGATGATACCTGAGCTTTTTGATGTACAAAAAATTGCACTCAAACATGGTGCGTTGATGAGTACATTATCAGGCTCTGGTTCGACCTTTTTTAATCTAGCTTATGAGAGGGATGCTGAGAAAATAGCAAAAGTTCTACAGAACAGATTTCCTCAATTTAGAGTTTTTACCCTCTCTTTAGACAATAATGGAGTAACAACTAGAAGTTAAGCTATATGCTTAATCTCTTTTTGGATATAATACACTTTGAAAAAATCAAATCCAATACGCATGTGCATATCTTGTCGTAATCGAGCATCCCAAAGTAGCCTTATTAGACTTCAAAAAGATGAAAAGAGTATCATAGCTTATAGTGGTAGAGGTAGAAGTTTTTATCTCTGTAGTAATTGTGTCACCAATGAAAAAAAAGTCAATGGTTTAGTGAAGCGTTTTAAATTAAATTCTACTCTTGTAGAGAAAGAACGATTTTCTAAGCTATTGCAAAAGTTGCATTCCAAAAGTTCTATTCAAGGGTAGAGCCTTTGGTCACTTCAAAAGACAACTCATACAACTAGTTGCATTATATTAAAGGAGTTAATAAAGAATGGATAAAGTTAAAATCCAAGAGATAGCAGACGAAGCAGGATTATCAAATGGTAATCTATTAGAGAAAGCAAAAGAGTTAGGCTTTGATGTAAAAGCAGCCAACAGCACTATTAGTATAAAAGATGCTGGTATTTTAGTAGATTACGCAATTAGTGGTAAGTTACCAAAAGAGTTAGAAACTCCAAAGAGTAAGCCAAATATTAAAGTAGTCAAAAAAGTAGCTGTAGAGAAGAAGCAAGAAGCTTCAGAAGAGACTGATATAGTTGAGGAGTCTTCAAATAATGAAGAGCCTAAAGTAGCAGAGATAAAAAGAAATGGTATCAAAGCAACAGCTCCTGTTACTAAAAAATCTTCTATCAAAAAAGCTCCGATTAGAAGAGTTGGTGGTATAAGAAGAGTACCTAAAGTAGTACCTGTGGTTGAAGAGCCTAAGGTAGTAGCTAAAGTGAAAACTCCAAAAGTACCTGTAAAAGATGCCATCAAAAAAGAAGAGCCAAAACAAGAATCTGTAGTAGTGGAAACCCAAAAAAAGGCAACTGCAACTACAGAGGTAGCTGTCGAGACTCCCGTAGTACCAGAAGCACCTAAAGAGATAAAAAAACGAAGAGGTATATCTGTTGTTAGTAAAAAAGATGACGATACAGAAGAGCAGAAGCCTAGAAGAAGAACACTCTCTAGGACTGGTATCAAAATCGTTAGAAAAGCTAAACCAGCACCAGTAAGAGCAGGTAGCCGTATCTCTATGGGTAACCAAACTCCTTATATAAGTAAGAAAAAACCTAAGAAGATAGCAGAGGCTAGAGACTCAGGTAAAAAAATAGATATATTTAATCATGATAGTATGAGTGATGATATTGATAGTGGTTTTGGTGGTGAAGAGGTTGTACTTTTGGACTTCTCTGATAAGAATATCTATGAAGATATGATGCGTCAAGAGCAGAAACGAAAAGAAGAAGCCAAAAAGAGAGAGTCAGCAAATGGTGGTCCTCTCAAAGGTAGAGGAAGTTTCCGTCCTCAATATAATCGTTCACTTAAAAGAGGTGGAAAACGAAAGAAATATATTAAAGAAGAGAATAACGAAATTGTAACTTCTATTGAGATACCTGAAAATGTAAGAGTTTATGAGTTTGCTGAACAGATGAACCGTTCTGTAGGTGAAGTTGTTGGTGTACTATTTGCTTTAGGAATGCTTGTAACCAAAAATGATTTCCTCAATAAAGATGAGATAGAGATACTTGCTGAAGAGTTTGAAGTAGAAGTAACTACAATCAATCCACTTGATGAGCTTGATTATGGTAATAATGAAGAAGAAGATGATGAGTCTATGTTATCTGAGAGACCTCCTGTAATTACTATTATGGGACATGTTGACCACGGTAAAACATCACTACTTGATAGAATAAGAACGGCAAGAGTAGCAGATAAAGAGGCAGGTGGTATCACTCAACATGTTGGTGCATATCAAGTAGAGAAAAATGGTAAGAAGATAACATTTGTCGATACTCCTGGTCACGAAGCATTTACAGCGATGAGAGCAAGAGGAGCACAGGCTACTGATATTGTTATCATAGTCGTTGCGGCTGATGATGGAGTTATGCCTCAGACAAGAGAGGCTATATCTCATACTCAAGCAGCTGGTGTACCGATGATAGTGGCTATCAATAAAATGGATAAAGAGTCAGCAAATCCTGATAATGTAAAAGCACAACTATCTGAACTAGGTATTATGGCAACTGATTGGGGTGGAGATTATGAATTTATACCAGTTTCAGCACACTCTGGAATGGGAATAGATACTCTACTAGAGACTATTTTACTTCAAGCAGAAGTGATGGAGCTAAAAGCTAATCCTAATAGAAATGCAAGAGCTGTTGTAGTTGAGAGTTTTATAGAAAAAGGTTTTGGACCTATGGCGAATGTTATTATTCAAAATGGTACTTTAAAATTGGGTGATAATATCATTGCAGGTAAGACTTACGGAAGAGTAAAAGCTATTAAGCTTGACGATGGAACTAATGCAAAAGAGATTGGACCCAGTACTCCTGCCTCTATTGTAGGACTCAATAGTGTTCCTAAAGCAGGTGATGAATTTATGGTAATGGATACGGATAGAGAAGCTAGAGAGTTAGCAGAGAAGAGAGCTGAGTATGATAGAGCTAAAGAGCTATCAAAAAGTACAAAAGCAACTCTTGATGACCTTTCAGCACTTATCGCTGAGGGACAACTAAAATCTCTACCTATTATTATCAAAGCCGATGTTCAAGGTTCTCTTGAAGCTATCAAAGGTAGCTTAGAGAAACTTAGAAATGAAGAGGTAAAAGTTAATATTATCCACGAAGGTGTTGGTGGTGTTAGTGAAAGTGACCTTACTCTAGCAGATGCTTCACAACATGCTATTGTATTGGGCTTCAATGTCCGTCCAACTGGTGCTGTTAAGAAAAAATCTAAAGAGTTGGGTATCGAAATTCGTTCATACTCTATCATATATGATTTACTAGACGATGTAAAAGCACTTCTAGGTGGTATGATGAGTCCAGTTATTAGTGAAGAGGTAACAGGACAAGCAGAAGTTAGAGAGACCTTTGTAGTAGCTAAAGTAGGAACTATCGCAGGTTGTAAAGTATCTGATGGCTCAATCATAAGAAACTCAAAAGCGAGACTTATCCGTGATGGTATTGTGGTGTATGAATCTAAAATTTCATCTCTTAAGAGATTTAATGAAGATGCAAAAGAGGTTAAAAATGGTTATGAGTGTGGTATTATGATAGAGAACTTTAATGATATTAAAGCAGGTGATGTAATAGAGACATACAAAGATGTAGAAGAACAAGTGACACTATAGTATGACACAAGAAGAGATAAAACGACATAGAGTAGAATCGATACTCAAAGAGATAATACCAGAGGCTTTTGCCTCTCTTGATGATGAGAGAATACGAGGTCTAAGTGTCACAGATGTTAAATGCTCCAAAGGTCGTTCAAACGCAAAAGTATATATTGATACTTCTTTTTTGACTCCCAAAGAGCAAGGTGATGCATTAAAGCAACTACGAATGGTAGCTGGGTATCTTCAAAATCACTGTAAACAGAGTGAGGGTTGGTTTAAAGCTCCTATATTTACATTTGAATTTGACCATCAGTTGGAGACAGTTAATAGAATAGAAGACCTATTCAAACAGATAGAAAATCGTAAAAAACCACAAAATGATGAAGGTGAAGAGAGATGAATCTTGAAATACAAATAGCCAAAATCATAGAAGCCAACGGTGCATTTCTCTATGATATAGAGACAGTACGAGAGTTTGATGAGACAATTTATAGACTCCTAGTCACCAAAGTAGGTGGAGTAAGCCTAGATTTATGTGCCTCTATATCTTATGAAATTTCTCCATTTTTGGATGTTCATCCACCGATGAGTGAAGCATACAGATTAGAAGTATCTTCTCCAGGGATAGAGCGAAAACTCACCAAACCTCTACACTTCCAAAATGCAATAGATGAGAGAGTAAAACTCAAAATTGCAGGTAACGACAAACTCAAAGGAATACTAAAAGAGGCTTCTAATGATGGTATTGTAGTTGAGACCAAAGAGGGTAGAGAGAGCTTTACTTATGGAGATATAAAAATAGCCAAAACTTATTTTGCTTGGAATTAATCTTTTAAACTTATGTCGATACCATGAGCTACACCTAATATCTATGTAGAAAAAATTATTACAAAGGATTATTTATGAAAAATTATATTATATTTTTACTAAGTGCCGTATTTTTACTATCACTTAATCTATATGCTAAGGAGAGAAATATGAGTTCAATATATGACTTTACCGTCACCACAATTAATGGTAAAAAGATAACTCTACAAGAGTATAAAGGTAAAGTGATGCTCATCGTCAATGTAGCCAGTAAATGTGGCTATACTCCTCAATATGAGGGGCTTGAAAATTTATATAAAAAATATAAAGATAGAGGGCTTGTGGTACTTGGATTTCCATGTAATCAATTTAGCTCACAAGAACCTGCAAATGAAGCAAAAATACAGAGTTTTTGTCGTATCAACTTCGGTGTAACTTTTCCAATGTTTTCCAAAATAAATGTCAATGGAAAACTAGCCCACCCTCTCTACCGTTATCTCAAATCAGAACAGACAGGATTTTTGGGTACAACATCAATCAAATGGAACTTTACCAAATTTCTCGTCAATAAAGAGGGTAAAGTTACAGAACGCTTCGGCTCATCTACCAAACCAAAATCACTTGAAAATGAGATAGAAGAGCTTTTAAAGTAGATTAATAAAAAAGGTTATTCACATCTATAAAAAATAATTTAACCTATGTGAATAACTTAAGCTCTCTTGTTAAATTCTCTCTAGCTATGCTCTCATATCTATTATAAAAATACTCAATTACTTTTTTACGACCATCTCTAAAGGTCTTATCTGAATACCTTTTATACTCTTCTCTAATGGCTATTTGATACTCTTTATATTTAGGTGAAGCTAAAATAGATAAATCTGCATCTATAAATAGATTTGTATCACTATTATTAGTTTTTTGATGTTTTTGTGTGGCTAATATATAATTTAGAGCTCGCTCTATCTCTAACTTGATAGATACCAATTCTTGATAAATATGTTTTAAATGTTTGAGATTATGATAGCTAAATGTTAAATAGATAAAGTATTGATAAATTAGGATATAATACTTAAATTACTTTAAGGTTTCCTAATGTCTCAATATATCTCTTCTCATCCCTCATTACTTGCACAGTTTCGTTCTTTTTGTTATCAAAATAGAGCTACAGATTTGGAGAGAGCTGTAGAGTATTTCGCTGTATTTGGTGGTATGGGATGGTCTGTGGATATGTCTGTGCCAATAGAAACACTTATCAAAGAAAAGGTACTTAACAACTACCGATATATTCACGGTGATATTACCAAAATCACAAACTCCAAATCCACTCACCATGCGATGCTCACAGCCATAGCCACAGGTGATAGACGCGAACACTCAGCTTTTAAAAAGATAAATATAGGCAGAGAAGGTGGAGAAGAGATTATAGACTTCTTAATCAAAGATGGCTTTTTGGTTTTTGATAAATCTATAGAAAAACCTGTCAATGAAAGAGATAATATCTCATCTAAACTGCTTTTTGTTACACCCTTTATGCGTTTTTGGTTTGCGATGGTATCACCTACATATAAAAGTATCAAAGAGGGTGATTATAGTGAATTTAATAAGCGTTGGCTTGATATAAAACGAGAGTTTACAACACTGATTTATACACAGCTTGTAAAAGAACTCATTACTCTTAGTTTCAAAGAAGCATTTGAGGGAGACCCTATCGTGAGTATAGGTGCATATTATGATAAAAATGTCTCTATCGACATACTAGCCAAGCGTAAATCTGGTAATTTCCTTGCAGGTACTTGCAGATACGGTAAGTCCAAAGTCAATAAATCAGAACTTATAAGACTTCAAGAGTTATGCAAACAATCAGAGATTGATAATGTAGAGAACTATGTGATTTTTTCCAAAAATAAATTTTCATCAGAGTTAAAAAAAGAGAAAGGAAGTAATACAACTCTCTTTTCTCTTAGACATTTAAGCAGACTTATGGATAATCTCAGTGAACAAGACCTTATTGTGAGTACCAATAAGAGGTATTAAAGTTGAAAATTATAGCTTTTGTTATCTATATAAATTAGTACATTACCTACTGAAAACTACAGAAAAAATCAAAACCTAATCAAAAATTTGACTTCCTCCAATATCTAAAGAGATGAACTCTATCAAGTGTCCCTGTAAAAGTTTTGAAATAACTGCTATCAGCCTCTTTTATTCTTGAAATTCAATTTATCAATCTCCGAATTTTTCTATTTCTTGTTTTTAGTTTCTTAGAGTGCTTGAATACTATCTTTAAAATCTCTTTTTCTTTATCCGATAGCTTTTTACTTAATCTTCTTATCTATCCAGTATGCTCTAATCGCATCTTTTGTCTCTGTTGGAAGTGGTACATATCCTAGTTCTGATGCTAGTTTATCTCCATTTTTATAAGCCCAGTCTATAAATGCTGTTACTTGTCTATTTTTTTCACTCTTCTCTTTAGGCAGAAGTATAAATGTAGCTGCAACTATAGGATAAGAGGTCTTACCTTTTGGGTCACCGATAACTGCATAGAAGTCATTTTCTGCTCTCCATGATGCGTATTTAGCTGCGTCTTGAAAAGAGGCTACAGTTGGATTGATAAACTCACCCTCTCTGTTTTCTATCTGTGCTGCTGGTAGATTTAATTTGATTTTATATGAGTATTCTATATAACCAATTGAATTTTTAATCTGTTGAATATTGGCAGATACACCAGAATTTGATTTACCTGCTATAACTTTTTTGGCTTTCCAAGTAGGCTTTTTACTTATTTTAAATGAGCTATCAAGTTTGTTCAAGAAGTAAGTAAAGTTAAATGTAGTTCCTGATTTATCTGCTCTTACAGCGATTGTAATTGGTGCGTGTGGGAGTTTGAGACCTACATTATCTTTTGTGATTACTTTATCATCCCAAAACTCTATTTTGCCACTAAATATAGCAGATATAGCTTTACGGCTAAGTTTTAGCTCTCCATCTTTGATACCTTCAAGATTATATGCCAAAACGATAGAACCTATAACCGATGGAAACATATAGAGTTTAGATTTTTGAAGTTTTTTTGCTTTAAGTGGCTTATCTGAACCTGCGAAATCTACCATTCTTTTGGTAATAGATTTGATACCATCACCAGAGCCTGTAGGTGTGTAGTTTACTTGATGTTTAGTATCAGCATAATATCCTGCCGTCCATGCTTTATATACAGGTCCTGGGAAAGAAGCCCCTCTACCTTTTATCTCATCTGCATAAGCAGAACTAATTGCTAAAGATGTTACCAATACTGTTGAAAGAACTCTTTTGAATATCATATCTATCTCCTTAAAATTGTAATCCCTAAATTAGGATTTCAAGATTATAAGAGAAGTTGGAAACATTTTGGTTACATTGAGTTATTACATCTTAATTAAAATCTATACTCTTTCCATCTGCACTCACACTAAAAGTTGTACCATTAGATAAAGGTTTGGTAATAGTGATTACTTGAATATTTTTAATCATCTCTATTAATAATTTAGCATCATCTTTGACTTTCAAAATAGTTTTATTATATATGAAAATTCCATTTGTCTTTGAAGCTAACTCTTTCATAAATACTAAATCACTAAACAAAGAACCGATAATAATCACAGGGATATTATGCCTATTGGCTAGAGCATAAATAGCATTTTTATCTGTATAAGTAGTAGAAGCATTCTCCATACCATCAGTAGCAACAATCATCACTTTGATAGGAGCAGTCCTGCTACCTAGAGCCTCCAAACCTTGACCCATTGCATCTAATAATGCTGTACTCTCTCGCTCAATAGTATCATCTTTCTTGATACTGGATAGGAGTACATTTTTCTCACTATTAAATGGAAGTTTATGATAAACGGTTTCAGAGAATAATCGTATCTCACTCTCTATCAATGGAGTAGTAAATATACTATAAATATCACTAAAGATAGTCACAGCATCATCAATATCATCATCAGACATACTTGCACTATAGTCAAGCACAGAGGAGATTGAGAGAAGAGGGTAGAGAGTTAAATCTGATAACTTACCTATAGTATAATCTGTATTCTTAATAAGTGTAGTTGTAATACCATTAGTAATAGATTTAACTTCTAATTGAAGACTACCCAACGAAGCACCCAAAACAAAAAGTTCTCTCTTATTAGCATCTTGACCAAATGCCAAAAGTTTACTATTTAAGTTATTTTCAGGACTAGGCAAGAGATCTTCTATCGTATTTAGACACTCTTTGGGGAAAGCATTTTGTTCTCTAAGCTCTATTAAATTACAACTATTACCAATACCCTTTAAGTCTTCCTCTGTAACACCACATCCACCGATAAATATCGCCATAGATAACACTAATATTTTTATTCTCATAATAATCCTTTTTAAGTATTATATATGATGTGGAGTCAAATGTCAATATTATTTTTTTACAAACACCAAAAACAGCTTATCAGCCTCTTCAAATCCATAAAGGCTTACTTCCTCTTTTGATATTAGCTCTAACCTACTATATTTAACTATATCTTCTACTTTATGATAATATTGATTGATTATCTCTTGGGATTTTTTGAAATAGTTATCTTCTTTCTCAAAAAGTGTAAATTCAGAGCTATATACTCCATTTTCAAAGTCACTATCTATCGTAAGAAATCTATCATCATCATCTACCACATAAGAGCCAACTGCTACACTCTCAAAACCATAAAGAGTATTTATATCACATAAAAATACTCCTCCATCGTTTAGGTGTTCTTTTATGGAGATTAAAAACTCTTCTAATGCTTTTGTATCTAAATAATTTAACATATCAAAAACGGCTGTTATCACATCAAATTTTAACTCTTCATCTTGAAGTGGTATAACTTGGGCTTCATACCCTAATACTTTGGTTTTCTCTACCATTAGATGGCTTAAATCTATCCCTTTGATTGTGGAAATATCTAATGCACTCTTCATCTGATGAATAAAATCTCCAGCACCACAACCCACATCAAGCAAAGAGTTAAATTCTATACTATTGAGTGCTAATAGATAGTGAGCATAGAGTTTGGGTGAAGCCTCTTTGACTCCTAATAAATCTTCTACTTTAGAGTATAAATCAAGTGAATTAGTCACGGTTTTGGACTACTTCTCTTATCTTCTCATAGAGAGACAAAATCTCACCCTTTTTGGCATAGAAGCTATTTTTATTAGCTATTAAGTGAGCTGATGAGTCCATTATATCCTCTGCTACTTTGAGACCATTTTCTCTCATTGTGCTTCCTGTCTCCACAATATCGACAATAGCATCAGCTAGTCCAACAAGTGGAGCTAACTCGATAGAACCATAAAGCTTGACCACCTCAACACCTACAGCTTTTTTGGCAAAGTATGCTTTGGTGATATTTACCATTTTGGTAGCTACCTTGATATTGGGTCTATTCCAATCAAGTTCATCTTCATTTTTGATACCAATAGATACTTTACATTTGCCCAATTGCATATCAAGAAGTTGGATAATATCTAGCTCTTTTTCAGTGATAACATCCAAACCTACTACACCCATATCAGCAGCACCGTGTTCTACATAAGTAGGCACATCTTGATTACGAACATTTAGGAAACGAAACTCTCCTATATCTAAAATAAGCTCCCTACCCTCAAATTTAAACTCATTACCCTCTTTACCTGCAAATATCTCGGCAAATATCTCTAATGTCTCTTCTGCTATTCTTCCTTTTGGAAGTGCTATTGTTAGCATTTTTTCTCCTCTTATAACGGATTTTATCGACGCGATTATACCATAAATTATTACATCTTTAGTTGTTTTGGATAACTATTATATCTCAAACCTCAAGCGTAACCACTCTATTTCTTCCAGTTGATTTTGCCTCATATAATCCATCGTCAGCCCTTTTGATAATACTCTCTTGTGTATCGCCTTTATGATAAGTTGATACACCAAAACTTGCTGTCTTTTTTCCTATGACCTTAAAATCATAATTTTCTATATTTATTCTAATGATATTTGCAAGTTTTACCGTATCTTCTATATTTGTCTCTAGTGCTATAACCAAAAACTCCTCTCCACCCCATCTACCTACTATATCAGTTGTTCTAACACTATTTGTCACTATCTGTGCAAAATCTTGAAGTGTTGTATCACCTACATTATGTCCATAAGTATCATTTACACTTTTAAAATGGTCTATATCTAACATTATTACCGAAAAAATATGATTATATCTTTGTGCCGTACTTAACTCTTTATAAAATATCTCTTCAAGTTTGACTCTATTGTATAGTTGAGTCAATTTATCAGTTATAGAGAGTTCTTCTACCCTCTTTTTGTCTGTAATATCTTGTCTTATTGCTATATAGCCAATTTTTTCTCCATTTTGGTCTATCCATGGTGATATGGTCGCATATACCCAATAGAAGCTACCATCTTTTTTTAAGTTCTTTATCTCACCATTCCAAGTATAATCATTTTTTATTGTCTTCCATAAATTTTTAAATATATCTTTTGAGGTATCTGGATGTCTTACTATATTTTGATTTTTTCCAATAAGCTCTCCTTTTGTATATCCACTTATGATACAAAAAGCATTTGATACATAGATTATTTGACCCGTTAAATCTGTTCTTGAAATAATGATATTATCATCAATCATCTCTCTATACCTATTTAAATCATAGTGATTACTTAATATATCTTTTCTCATTTTTTCAAAAGTTTCACTCAATATATTAATCTCTTTTGCAGCATGTATTATAGGGATAGCCGTATTAAGATTTGAAGATAGATTTTGAGCATAATCTTTTAATCTAGTTAGATTGTAAGCTAATTTATGACCAATAATCCATGATAAAAATATAGACATAATAATCTCAATAATAATAATAATAATTGTATTTCTTCTATTTTCATCTATTCTTTTTTGTATATGGGTTGTATCCCATATAGAGTAGAATTTACCCACTACAATATTATCATATATTATATATTTAGTTATCTCTCTCATAAATTCTGTCTTATTAACATCATCTCCAATTTGAGATAATAGTTGATTTTTATTATTCCAAATTTTGATACTTATTATATTTTCAACTTTAATCAACTCTTCTAATATGTCATCAATTGTGGCTAAATCATATATAGATATAGGAGTTACTAATAGCTCATTTCCAAGAGTTTTTATCATATTTATCTGCTCTTCTATAAACTTATTAGAATTATTCTCTATCGCTTTAAAGTTTATAAAAGCAATCATAAGTACAAAAATTACTTCGAGTAGTACAAAAGAAAAAATAAAACGATATTTGAATGACAAGTTGTTCATTATTAATATATATCCAACTCTATTGCTAGTTTTTTCACATCTTTATACTCATTATCAGTAGTTATTATAAAATATTTAATATTTAAGCTATTAAGTCTCTTATCTGATATTTTCAATAATCCATTTTGAATATTATCTCTAATCTCTTTGGAAAGCCTAGGATGTATAGCGATAGGATGACTAGGATATTTTTGAGTTTTGTACAAAATAAATATACTCTTTTTTGTTTTTATATCTGATAGATTATTAAAAGTTCTAATAATCCCTCCTCCAAAATCACCAATATTCCGTCCTACACCTTTATATACAGAATCATGAGAGTTTACATAGATGATATTACTATCTTTATCTATATTAATATCAAATTTTTTATTTAGCTCATATTTTGTCAAAAGTGTAGCTGCAAATGCCTTTGGTGCAGGAAATAAAAATGTAGAATTTATAATAGTATCTCTATTGAGTTGTCTATTTTTATCTCCTACCACTATTCCTTGAATCAACTTTTGAGACCTTATCAAGGCACTATATTTTTGAAGTTTATTTGCTATTATAAAATGATAAGGGTTCATATAAGCTACATCATATTTTCCTAAATACAACTCTCTTTCAAACTTTGGTATAGATTTTTGAATCTTAAGTATGATATTGTACCCAGTAATTTGAGATAACTCTTTTGTAAAAGGAAGCCATTTCTTCAAAAGTACCGTAGAGTTTTGTTGAGGAACTATACCAAAGACAATATCTTTGGAATAGAGAGAGGTGAATAGTATAAATAGTAGTAAAAACAGTTTCATCTGTTATCCTTATAATAAATTAATAGACATATATGTCAAGCAACAAAAACTCAAACCACTCTCACCTCTATCACTTTTCTCATACCATCAAATACCAAACTCTCATCATAAATCGCTCTTGCAAAAAAGCTTGATAAAAACTCTCCATCTCCACCTGTAAAATATAAATCTTCGCCTCTATAATCTCGCTCTATAATAGCTTTTATAGATGCAATTATACCATAACTTATCCCATCTTTAGTTGTTTTGGGTAGAGTAGTGAGGTCTATATTTTGGTTGAGTTCTATATCTAACACAGATGATATAGCTCTATAACTCTCTAGTGAAGCCTTGAGTCCTGCTAATATATAGCCTCCTCTATAGACTCCATCACTCACGAAATCCACCGTAATAGCCGAACCAGCATCAACAAATATACCACTCTTTCTACTTAAGCAAAGAGCTTTTCTATCAACTCCCATACCATCATACTCTCCCTCTATCTTCACAAGAGAGGATATATCTACCCAATTTTTGATAGCTTTTATCTGCGATGTGAGTCTATGATTTACAGATATATAAAAGAGCTGTCTCTCACTATATATCTCTATCGCCTCTTCATAAGATAGATGTTCTATTTTATCATTACTCTTTATATGAAAATGTGTATTTCCTATATCTGCTAAAAGTAGATTATTTCTCATTCCACACTTTCCATCCATCTTCTTCTAACATCACTTTTGCCTGAGAACATAAAGGGGATTTAATGATGATATATTTTTTATTTATCTTACTATCTATATATATCTCTAGTCTCGTGTGGAGTTCTATAAGCTCCCCCACATCTTTACGCAATACCCTGCTCTTTTTCTCCACGACCATCACCAGAGCATAATACTTTTTTAAATCCACACCGATATAGAGACCGACCTTTTTACGAGATTTTATCTCTTTTGGCTGTATCTCTTTGAGTGATTTGAATATTATATTTTTCTTGCCAAGATACTCAACTATCTCTTTCATAATCATCTATCTTGCAGACTTAACCACGCTTCAATACTCTCTATCTGCTCATTCGTACGAACAGTTGAAGTTCCCCCCTCTGATACTCTAGCATTCATAGAGGCACGATTATCAAGCAATGCTACCACACCCTCCCCTATTCTCTCATCTATTCGTTGCAAATCTTCAAGTGAAAGCTCCGATATATCCACGCCTTTCTCTTCTGCTAGATTAACAACATTTCCTGTGATATGATACGCATCTCTAAATGGTAGATTAGCCTCTTTGACCAAATAATCAGCCAAATCTGTAGCAGAAAGGTGACCTATCATACAAGCTTTCTCCATTCTTTCACTATTGATTGTCATATCAGCTATCATCTCGTCTAAGACTTGAAGAGATAATACAGCCGTTTTTACAGAGTCAAAAACTCCCTCTTTATCCTCTTGCATATCTTTATTATACGCCAAAGGCAGACCTTTCATTACAGTCAAAAGAGATACAAGATTACCATTAACACGACCAGTTTTCCCTCTCAAAAGTTCAGGAATATCAGGATTTTTCTTTTGAGGCATAATTGAGCTTCCTGTAGCATGTCTATCACTCAATGTCACCCACCCAAACTCACTAGCAGACCACAAAATAAGCTCTTCACTCAAACGGCTAATGTGCATCATCATAGCACTAATATTAAATAAAATCTCCAACGCAAAATCTCTATCACTCACCGTATCAAGGCAGTTAAGTGTAGGAGCTGTAAAACCCAATTTATCAGAGGTGATTTGGCGTGAAATATTGTGAGGAGTACCTGCCAACGCTGCACAGCCTATGGGAGAGTAGTTATTGCGTTCATAAGAGCTAATACATCTCTCATAATCTCTCTTAAACATACTCACATACGCCATAAGATGATACCCAAAATTGATAGGTTGAGCGTGTTGAAGGTGTGTCATTCCTGGGAGCATTACGGTACTATTAGCTTTGGCTACTTTGATAAGAGTCTCAATATTTGCCAAAAGTAAAGTGGCTATATCTTGTGTACTATTTTGCACAAAAAGACGAAAATCCAGAGCCACTTGGTCGTTTCGACTTCTAGCTGTATGAAGCCTCTTCCCAGCATCCCCTATCTTAGCTGTCAATCTCCTCTCAATAGCCATATGAATATCTTCATCATCACCATCAAGCAAGAAAATACCCTCTTCTATCTCACTCAAAATAGCACTCAATCCATCTTTGATTTTGATATAATCTTCATTGGAGATAATCCCCTGTTCACAGAGCATAAAAGCGTGAGCTTGTGAGCCTTCTATATCTTCACGATAAAGCACCCTATCAAAAGGGAGAGAGTTATTGAGTTCTTGAAGTAACTTTGAGCTTTTTTGAGAAATTCGGGCAGAGGCTATCTTATTTGACATATTTTTTCCTATCTATTTATTAAAAACATATTATCTCCCAATAACGCTTTAGCCCTCTTTACGCTAAATCTATCCTAATATAAATTAAATAAATCTATAATAGAGTTGTGATTAGTGGAGTTTTTCTCTATTTTTTTATATCTCTCTTTACTCTTTACTCTAGTATTTTTGATTGTTTTAGTTTTTAATTTACTATTTTTGGGACTATAAAGCTGAATATCTCCATCAGGCTTTAGGTATTTTAACTCTACTAATATATCCAAAACTCTTCTAAATACTGGTACGGCTGAGAGTGAAGCAAAGTATTTTTGTGGGGCTTTGGGTCTGATTACTAATACACCTATCGTATATTTAGTACCATTCTTATCATTTACAAACCCATAAAAGCTACTATGATACTCTTTGCAGTATTTACCATTTTTGACTATATGTGCTGTTCCTGTTTTACCTCCCACTTCCAAACCATTGTATGTAGCACCTACTCCTGTACCTCTCTTGACCACCTCTATAAGCATCAATTTGATTTCATTAGCACTCTTCTTACTTACTACTTTTAGTTTTGATTTATTGGATTTTATTGAGTAGTGATTTCCTTTTTTATCACTTATATAGTTTACTATTTTGGGAGTGACCATTACTCCATCATTATTAAAGACACTATAGGCTTTGAGTAGTTGAGCAAAGGTACTCATCATACCATATCCATAAGAGGTATTTGCCTTGTGTAGAGGGTGGTTTAGCTTTTTTATAGGTTTTAGACTCCCTGCAAAATCACGATATAAGTCTATCCCACTAGGCTTTGCTATACCAAATTTCAATAAGCCATCTCGAAACTCTTCTCCTGTAAGTCTCCATGCTACTTGAGATATTCCTATATTGGAAGAGTGTACTAATATATCTATAGAGTTTAGAGATACAAATCTCTCATCATCACTTATTGTACTATTTTTACCTATATGAAATCTCTTGTAGTTGGTATTAAATCTTGTCTTTGGAGTGACTACACCTTTATCTAGTGCTATTGCCATAGTAAGAGGTTTAATAACAGAACCAGCCTCATAAGGATACTCTGTAAATTTAGGTACAAGGGCTGATATATCTTTGATATTTTTAGGATTATAACGATTTGAAGAGGCTAGAGATAATAGTTTGCCTGTGCTACTCTCCATCACTCCTACCAATATCTCATCTGCATCAAGTTCTGCTTTCATATCATCAAGCATAAGCTCCACTCGTCTCTGGACATCCAATGATATATTTAGATGCACATCATAGCCATCTATTCTCTTCATTTTTATACTATTTTTATCATGTATAATCGCTCCTACTACATCTCTCTTACCTTTTAAG
Source organism: Sulfurovum sp. (assembly GCA_045267865.1). Lineage (GTDB taxonomy): Bacteria > Campylobacterota > Campylobacteria > Campylobacterales > Sulfurovaceae > Sulfurovum. The sequence continues at coordinate 36,633 of JASFZJ010000002.1, forward strand.
TAGCCATCTTTTTTGTATTTTATATATTTATTATAATATTGTTCTATCCCTTTGAGTCCTGTAGGACGGCTATATCTACCATCTGGTATATCTTTGGTATATCCTAGAACTGGTGTGAGTATATCACCTAGAGGGTAACGCCTACTCTCTTTATTCTCTATTATATCAATCGCATAGATTATCTTTGAGCCATTTGATGTTTTTATATAATCAAATACATTTAACTGTTGGAGCTTATATGAGAGAGATTTTAACTGCATAGCAAAACGAGCATTAATATCTTTGGAGAGTATTATATTCCCTTTTATATATTCACCTTGGCTATTTTTGAGTTTGGATTGGATTATATCTACATCTATACCACTATATATACTAAAGAGCTTTACAAATAGAGGTCTTTTGAGGGTATTAATACTAGCTCCTCTAATAGTAGCATAATAGGTTTTGGATGAAGAGCTTAGAGTATAATCATCAGCCGATATAATAGCACCACGAAAAGCCCTATCTATTATAGTCTTGGTGTGACTAGGCATTCCTCTAGGTGATGAGATAATAGTATCTACACGATATAAAAATGCTAACATAGCAAAGATAATAAGCAGAAAAAGGATACTTATCTTATACGTTCTTTGATGTATAGCATTGTTTTGTAGTTTTTTATCCATATTTACCTCTTAATTAAATTGTGATTTTATCAAATTTATCTATTAATTTTGATAAAATACTAATTAATATGATAAAAAAGAAGATAATAATGATAGACAAACCACTCCTTTATGCTGTAATGATACTTTTAACACTATCTTTGGTTATGACATACTCTCTATCCACATATCCTGTATTACATTTTGAGTATAGTAGTTATCACTTTTTTCTAAGACAACTTGTAGCAGTAACTATAGGATTTGCAATTATAATAGTATTGAGTAAACTAACACTTGATAAAGTCTTTGCCAAAGTAGGATTAATACTTTTCTTTACCTTTTTCACGCTTATATTGATTATGCCATTTTTACCACCTAGTCTAGTCAATACTGTAGGTGGAGCAAAACGGTGGATACATATTGGAAATATCTCTATCGCCCCTGTAGAGTTCTTCAAAGTTGGATTTATATTTTTTCTTGCTTGGAGTTTTTCTCGTAAACTCTTGGAGAAACCTATGATAGGATTTTGGGAAGAGTTACGAATGTTTGCACCATATTTGGTACTTTTTTTAGTAGCTGTAATAATTATAGCGATATTTCAAAAAGATTTAGGTCAAGTGATTGTATTGGGTGCTACTTTGATGGTCTTATTTCTATTTATAGGAAGCTCATGGCGATTTTTTTTGGTAATGCTGCTCTCTGTTATTCTCTCTTTTACTATATTAATAATATTTGCACCTCATCGTATAGAGAGGATAAAAAGTTGGTGGGGTATGGTACAAGATAGTATTCTCTCACTTTTCCCTTTTGACTCACTACAGACACTTCGTATAGATGAGACCAAAGAGCCGTATCAAATATATAACTCTCTCAATGCTATATACAATGGTGGATTTTATGGTCAAGGGCTAGGCAATGGACAATTTAAACTAGGATACCTAAGTGATGTACATACAGATTTTATATTAGCAGGTATCACAGAAGAGTTAGGTTTATTAGGATTATCATTTGTTACTTTTATTATGTTATTTATTGTATTTCGTATATTTAAGATAGCTTCTAAAATCAAAAAACCTATCTATTATCTATTTTCTATAGGTGTGGGATTGCTTATCTCATTCTCATTTATATTAAACGCTTATGGTATATCAGGTATCACACCTATCAAAGGTATAGCTGTACCCTTTTTAAGTTATGGAGGTTCACATATAGTAGCCTCTTGTGTGGCTATTGGAATGGTACTTATGATATCAAAGAGTGTATCCAAAAATCATAGAGGAGAGATGATATGAGTATAATTATGACAGGTGGAGGCACAGGTGGACACCTAACTATTATTAAAGCAGTTAAAGAGTATTTGAGAGATGAGGAGCTTATATATATAGGCTCTCTCCAAGGGCAAGATGAAAAATGGTTTGGTGAAGATAATGATTTTAGTGCAAAGTATTTTTTACCCACAAGAGGAGTAGTCAATCAGGGGCTATTTGGCAAGATTAAATCACTATGGCTTGTACTCAAAGCTACTATAAAATCTATACAGATACTACGAAAACACAAAGCTACAGTGGTATTTTCTGTAGGTGGCTTCTCCTCAGCCCCAACAGCTTTTGCTTCAAAAATTTTGCGTATCCCTCTTGTAATACACGAACAAAATGCCTCTATTGGTTCACTTAATAAACTTCTAAAACGATTTGCATATACTTTTATATCATCATATCTTGAAGAGAGTCCTATCAAGGCATACCCTATAAAAGAGATATTTTTTCAAAATGCACATATTAGAGAAGATGTTAAAACTATTATATTCTTAGGAGGTTCACAAGGTGCAAGAGCTATCAATAATTTAGCCCTTGATTTGGCACAAGAACTTCAAAATAGAGGTATAAAAATTATCCACCAAGCAGGTGAAAAAAATATAGATGAGGTAAGAGAGGCTTATAAAAAGATAGGCGTAGAAGCAGAAGTATTTGGCTTTACTACTAAGCTTGATGAGTATATGAATAGAGGAGATTTAGCAATAGCAAGGTCTGGAGCATCGACTCTTTGGGAACTATCGGCTTCTGCTTTACCTACACTCTTTATCCCCTATCCTTACGCCTCTAGTGACCATCAATATTATAATGCCAAGTTTCTAGTAGAGAAAGATTTGGCATGGGTAATGCGAGAAAATGAGATAGATATAAATAAAATTTTGGTATTATTAGATAAGGATTTATCAAAGAAGAGTCAAGGTCTTATGGATATAATCAAAAGAGATGGAAGTAAAGAGATAGCCAACGCCTTGACACAAATCTAACACAATTGTTTTTTATAATAAAATATATAAAACAAAAAGGAAAGAATAATGAAAAAAAATATGATAGTAGCAATGGTACTTATAGTATCTATGTTTAGTTTTAGTGGTTGTAATGGAACATTTGAGATTGAAAATGACCCATACTATGTAGGTGGACCATATAATGGCAGTGCTTTAACTACTCTATACCTAGTAGATGAGTATGGAAACTCTTATGGAGGAGTACCATATATCTGTGATTCGATGGTTAGATGGAGTAGTACAGCTTATAATGGAGAGTTCACATTCTATCCACCTGATGACTGTGAATTTGATTTTAGTAGATTTGCTGGTGATTATGGTGATTATGCGAGTGATATTGTAAGGATAGTAGATTATAGAGATGATGGTAAGTCAGGTATTCCTTATGATTGTGCTTCATTTGGTCGAAGTAGTACAGATTATGATGGTAGTTTTAATTATAATGCCAATGATGAATGCGTCTTTTATCTCTAAATAATCTCATTTTAGCTAAAATAAATATAATTTTTATATGATAGTTAAATGAGGATATTTTTATGGATATTAGAAAAGCTTACTTAGATTTTTTTCAAGAGAAAGGGCATCAACTTGTAGAGAGTTCTACACTGATACCTGATGATGCTACACTTATGTTTACCAACGCAGGAATGGTACAGTTTAAAAATATATTTATAGGTGAAGCACCTATCCCCAACCCTCCTCGTGCTACATCTTCTCAAACTTGTCTTAGGGCTGGTGGGAAACATAATGACCTTGATAATGTAGGATATACAGCACGACACCATACTCTCTTTGAGATGCTTGGTAACTTCTCTTTTGCAGATTACTTCAAAGATGAAGCGATAGCTTATGCGTGGGAATTTATTACAGACAAAAAATATCTAAATCTTCCTATTGATAAGATATGGGTAACAGTCCATACAGATGATAATGAAGCTTTTGGAATATGGGCAAAACATATAGACCCTTCTAGGATTGTGCGTTTTGGTGATAAAGATAACTTCTGGCAGATGGGGGACACTGGACCTTGTGGACCATGTAGTGAGATTTTTTATGACCAAGGTGCAGAGTATTTTTCTAGTGATGAAGATGTAATTGGTGGTGATGGTGATAGATTTTTAGAGATTTGGAACTTAGTCTTTATGCAATATGAGAAAGATGCTGATGGTAAACTCATACCTCTACCAAAACCTAGTATTGATACAGGTATGGGATTGGAGAGAGTGATTGCTATCAAAGAGGGTAAAATCAATAACTATCATTCATCTCTATTTTTGCCATTTTTGGACAAAATAGGTGAACTTATCGGTACTCCTTACCATTTCCAAGCAGAAAACTCAGCCTCTTATCGTGTTATTGCAGACCACTTGCGTTCTTGTTCTTTTTTATTAGCACAAGGTATTAATTTTGATAAAGAGGGTAGAGGATATGTATTAAGACGAATTATGAGAAGAGCTATTCGTCACGGTTACCTATTAGGATTTAGACAGCCCTTTGTATATAAGTTGGTAGATACTTTGGTATCTCTAATGGGACATCAATATCCATATTTGGTAGATAAAGTAGTCTCTATTAAAGGCTCTATGAAGATGGAAGAGAAGAGATTTTTTGAGACAATTGAAGCAGGAATAACACTCTTCAACAGAGAGATTGAACATACAAAAGATATATTTGATGGTGAAATAGCATTTAAACTCTATGATACTTATGGCTTCCCTCTTGATTTGACACAAGATATGCTTAGAGAGAGAGATATATCTCTTGATATTGAAGCATTTAATGCAAAAATGAAACTTCAAAAAGAGCAATCTAAAGCTAATTGGAAAGGTACAGGTGATGTTGCGGCAACAGGAGATTTTAAAGTTATAAAAGAGACATTTGGAGTTAATAAATTTGTAGGTTATAACCATTTAAGAGTAGAATCCAAAGTTTTAGCATTGCTTGATGAGAACTTCAATAGAGTAACGATATTAAGCCCTAAAGATAAAGGGTGGATAATGTTAGATGAGACACCATTTTATGCCACTTCTGGTGGACAAGTGGGAGATAAAGGAGAGATTGAGGGGAGAGGCTATATATTAGATACTCAAAAGTTCCTTGATATGAATTTATCTCAAATAGAAGTAAGAAGAAAGATACTTATGGGTGATGTGGTAGTAGCCTCTGTAGAGCATAGAGAGAGAGAAGAGATAAGTAAACATCACTCAGCAACACACCTTCTTCACGCAGGACTTATAGATATATTAGGCTCACATATCTCACAAGCAGGGTCACTTGTAGAGTCAGATAGATTGCGTTTTGACTTCACACATCCACAAGCCCTCACACAAGATGAGATAAACCAGTTAGAAAATTGGGTAAATCACCAAATAATAGAACCTCTTCTGACTAAAACAGAAGAGATGAATATAGAAAAGGCAAATGAGTCAGGAGCGAAAGCACTCTTTGGAGAGAAGTATGGAGATAAGGTAAGGGTTGTAAATATCGGTGAGGGTTCTATAGAGTTTTGTGGTGGAACACATGTAGTAAATACGGCTGATATAGGTATCTTTATCATTGCCAAAGAGAGTGGAGTAAGTGCAGGAGTGCGACGAATAGAAGCTATCTGTGGCAAAAAAGCCGTTCAAGTTATATTTGCTATGAGAAATGAACTAAAAAATATCAAAACTGAACTCAAAAATCAAGATGCTATATTAGGTATAACCAAACTCAAAGAGCAGATAAAAGAACTAAAAAGTGAAGTACAAGAAGCACATAAATCAACTAAAAAAGAGCTAACAGCTATAGAGATAAATGGTAAAAATGTGATAATTGAAGAGATAGAAGTTGGAGACATTAAAGAGCAGATAGATGAAGCCAAAAATAGATATGACAATCTTGCTATTATGTTATTTCAAAAAAAGGGTAAAAAAGTGATGATAGCGTGTGGCTCAAAAGAGACCTCTATCAAAGCAGGTAATTGGATAAAAGAGATAGCTCCAATCCTCGGTGGTGGTGGTGGAGGTCGTCCAGATTTTGCTCAAGCAGGTGGTAAAGATATTACCAAAATCAAAGAAGCCAAAGAGAAATCACTAGAGTTTATCAAGGCTAATATCTAATGAAAGAGTTTCTAATATCTACCTTTGGCTCTTACGCTCACCAAATAGTAACTATTCACATCCTCTCAGCTATTGTCTGGGTAGGTGGTATGATAGCGATATATTTCGCCGTCCATCCTACAATGCAAACGATAAAGGAGCCAAAATTAAAACTAGGCAAAACACTTATATTAGTTGGGAAGTTTTTTAATATAGTTATTCCATTTATTATATTATCTATTGTAAGTGCTGTATTTATGGCTGTTGGATTTGGCTTTAGAGCAAGTGCTTTGGATAGTGATGGCATCGTTATTAGTGAAGTAGCAAATACTCTATATAATATAGTCCATATTAAAGAGGGTATTTGGCTTATTATGGCTATGAATTTTGCTCTAATGTACTACAAAAGAGCCAAAGCTCAAAAGCTATTTGATGCAGGAGATATGGCAAGTGCCAAAGAGACTGTTGCTCTTATTCCAAAGCTTTTACTGCCTATAAATATATTTTTGGGACTTTTAGCACTTTGGTTTGGTGTGACTCTTAGAGGATTATAGATATGATTTGTCTATGTTCCACCTCCACAAGTAGAGCCTTAATCCTCAATAATTTTGGTATAGAGTTCGTCCAAAAATCTACCAATTATGATGAAGAGCAGATTACTACACCTGTTGCAAGAGAGTTTGTCTATATCGCTAGTCGTGGTAAGCTAGAGAGTGCGATAAAAGAGTTTGGACTTGATATTCCACTTCTCTGTGCAGATACCGTTATAGCCACAAAAGATGGACAAATCTTACGCAAACCAAAAAGTATAGAAGATGCAAGAGCGATACTAAATATCCAAAGTGGGTCACAAATATCTATTATCACCTCTGTGCATCTGAAAACAAAAATTATGGAATTTTCCAATATATCTACCACTGATTATCACTTTAATACATTTAATCAAGAAGATTTAGAAAATTATTTATCGGGTGGAGAGTGGGAAGGCAAAGCAGGAGGCTGTATGGTAGAGGGCTTTTGTCAAAAATATATTAAAAGTGTAGATGGATTAGAGAGTAATGCTATGGGGCTACAAATAGAGAAGATTTTAGGATGGTTAGAGTAGATGACACATATAGAACTGATAGAATTTATATATAAAAACCGTCAAGAAATTGATAATCTTTACAAAAAAAAGATAGATAGAGTAAGCAAGATTTTAGACTCTTCAAGACTTATCACCAAAGTAGGTGAGAGCGTAGAGTTAAATTCAGCATACAAAAATTTTGTAGATATTACACTCAAACGAATTGATTATGGTATCATTTTTCATACATATAGTAGCGAACTTCAAGACTTACTAAAGTACAAAATTCGTTTCATAGAAGAGCAAAAACCTCACTATATTGATGATATATTAACTCTAATCAAAAATATATTTTTTAAGCTCCAACGACGAGATGAAGAGATACGGCTACTACTTGTTAAGCTAGAAAATGAAAACTCACTTGACTTGGATATATTATTAGAGAAATCTATGGATATATTAGAGAAAATCACAGAAGTAAATAGTGCAAATAATGAGATTAGAGAGATATTTTATAGTGATATTTATACCATTGATAACTCTGTAGGACTCTTTATTGATGAGATAAATCCTCAAATGATTAACTTCATATCCAATATCTCCAATGCCCTAGATAGACTCAATCAGTTTATAGCAAGAACTCGCAAACTAAGAGTCCAAAATAAGATACTATTTCAACTAGCCAATAATATACTACAAGAGAAAGATGAGAAACTAGAGGAGTTTTTGACCCTTGAGCCAAAACTATATTATATGACTATCAAAAGAAGCAATAGAAACAAAATCCAAGCACTCCCTGATAGCTCAGAACTCTCCAAAATAGTACGAAAGCTTAGACTTATCCTCAATGATTTTTCTATCAAAGCACCAAACAAGAAAATAATTATAGACCCACCAGAAGACCAAAAACTCTCACTCGTAAACCTCCAAAAAATAGAAGATGAATTTTTATCTAATGGAAGTGAAGATATATTTGACTCCATCTACCACCACGATGAGCTAACCCAACTTATAGAAGAGAATGAAGATAAAGAGAGTATAAAAGATGAGAGTTTCAAGATATTTTTACAGTTTATCATCCCAAATAGCAAAAATATCCAACTAACCAATAGATATAACGAACACAATATAAGGGTAGCTAAATGGGTGAATTTGCAAAACTAATTACAGCTCCATAACCAAGATAATTATTCTTTTATATTTTTTTGATATAATCTATGTATGAAAACTTTAATATTAATCTTAATCATATCATTGAGTATTTCAAATGCAACATCTACGCATAGACAATTTATAAATGATAAAGAACGCAAAAATGTAGTAAAGAAAGCAAAAAGATTTATATCCCAAAAATACTTTTTTAAAAAACCAAGAAAGTCATATAAATTATCCATTAGAGCAATAAAAAGTCAAAATAATTTTGTTAGGCTTGAATCTGTAGCCGTATATAATAATGGTAACTATGTAGAAAATGATTATGTAGAAGATATTGTCTTTAACCTATGTTTAGCAAAAGTAAATAATAGATGGCATATAGTATTTGATTTGAGTCGTAATGATGTTCCCTCTTCAGAGGAGATGAGAAAAATTAAAAGTGATTTTCCTTCTAATTTTCCTCTTAAATTACTTTCACCTTTTTGGCAAAAGTTATTTAAGTAGGAGTGATAATTAGAATTTTTCTGCTCCAATGATAAGTACATTTTTCTTCATTCCTGATTCTATAAATGCTTTGGCTACTGATATATCAAAAGCTTGTACATTGTGGATAACTAGCAGGTCTGCCTTATGAATGCTATTTTTATATTTTATCCGACATTCATCACCCCTATAACCTTAAACGAATATAAATCAACTAATAATAGAAATCCCTATAATCATCCCCTAAACACTCCAATATAATCT
>JASFZJ010000003.1:0-28134 GCA_045267865.1 Sulfurovum sp.
TAAATCGGGGCAGTTATATAAGAAAATTGAGGTTTTAGCCTAATATATTTATTAGGCTATTTTGATGAGATTTTAAGGTTTCTTTAACACGGAATCTACGCATCAAATCTATTTTTAACTATCCAACCCAAAAGGATAAAAAAACCTAATCCTAAAGGATAAAGTATCAAAAGAGTCTGATTTAGATAGTTCTCTCCTCTTATATCACTAGGTTCTAGTGATTCTATATCTTTATATATATTTTCCAACTCTTTTGAGGAGACTGCTCCGTAACTTTTGGCGTTTGTATCTTTGGTTATACTCTCTAAAAGGGAGTTGTCATACTCTCCCTTTTTTCCTATTCCTATTGTATATATTTTGATATTTTTCTCTTTTGCTTTGGCTACGGCTTCTCGTGGTGAGATAGCTCCTGCGTTGTGGTGACCATCTGTTAATAATATTATAGCTCTATGTTCTGCTTTACCATAACTTAATGCTCGTATAGACTCCATTATCGCATCTCCTATGGCTGTACTCTCTCCTGCTAATCCTACACTTCCCATATCTAGCATAAATGATATGGCTTTTAAATCATAACTTAAAGGTGATGCTGTATAAGCATAAGAGCCAAATATCACCACTCCTATATTATCATCAAGACGGTTTTTGATAAACTCTTTGGAGAGTGAGATAGTTGTATCATATCTACTCTCAAATCTATCATTAATATTAAATCCTCTCCCTCCCATTGAGCCACTGGCATCTATTGTGAGGATTAAATCTCGTCCTTTTTTGTTGTTATAGTCTATACTATCATAAATAAAAGGTTTGGCTAGAGCAATTATAAAAAGAGTGGCGATGAGGAGTTTGATTAAAATTTCTATATTGAAGATGGTAGCTTCCCTCTCTATCCATGAAAGTTTGGGAAAATAATATATCTTGCTGTACTCTCTACACCACAATAAACATGGTAGGATTAGTAATAATAGTAGTAGATAAGGTGACCCAAATGTAAAGTGCAATATTTTATCTCAATTTTTTAGGATATAATAACTACTTACAACTTAAAAAAGGTACTATATGCATATTCAAGAGGTATTTAAAGCAATTTATGATAATCATCTCTATGAGTATTTTATTATCAATCGTAAATTTGAGATAAAAACTTACTCTGATCAAGTTGATATATATTGTGATAATGGCAGTTTTGATGGAAGCCATACAGATATTTTTCTAGCTATTCCTGAACTTGTGGGAATAGAAAATGGATTGATAGAGATTTTTGATGGTACTCATGATAAAATTTTACTCCCTTCTGTATTTAAAGCACCTAATAGCTATGTAAATATATCTATTTGTGGAGGAAAAACTTACTCTGATGATAGAGATACTTATGAGACCGTAGTGATACTTTTTGAGAATGTTACTATCATTACAGAGGCAAATTTACGTGCATTACAAGAGCATAATGAGAAGAGTATATTATCTATGGAATTAGCCAAAAAAAATGAGCAGTTAGAGATATTTAATCAAGATATGAAAAGACTTATTAAAATTCAAGAACGACATGCTCAAATGGGTGAGCTTATCGGTATGATTACTCATCAATGGAAACAGCCACTAAGTACAATAAATATGAATTGTGGTGTATTACAGATAAAACATATAAACGGTACTCTATCCAAAGAGGTTTTTGATAAACAGTTAGAGAATATATTAAAACAATCAGAATATCTTAACCAAACTATTATAGATTTTCAAAACTTTTTTAATCCATCTAAAAAACGAGTATATTTTAATATTATAAATACGATAAAAAGACTCCTCTCACTTGTTAAAAATGACTATAGCCTCAAAAATATATCTGTAGAGATAAGAGGTGATGAGAGCTTAGAGATATATGGCTACTCCAATGAATATAATCAAGTAATGCTATCTATATTACAAAATGCTAGAGATGCGTTTGTACAAAAGCCTCATAAGAATATGGAGATAGATATTTTGGTCTCTAAAAAAGATGAGAAGTCACAAGTGATTATAAAAGATAATGCAGGAGGTATCCCTAATGATATTATCAAGGATATATTTAATATATATACAACTACCAAAAAAAATGGTTCAGGATTGGGATTACATATAGCCAAAAGTATAATAGAGGTTAATTTAAAAGGAAAACTATCTGTAGCAAATATAGATAGTGGAGTTGAGTTTTCTATATTGGTTTAGATTTTATCGTAACTCTCAATAATAGAGAATTACGATAAAAATATATTACGCTTTTGCTATAGACTGAAGTTTATTTCTTGCTAATGCTAAGTTAGCTTTTGAAGAATCTAATGCTGCATAGATACATAGCTCTCCTTGTCCTTCAATAAGTGTAAGAATATGAATTTGGTCTGTAAGAGTAATAAGAATATCTTTGATACCACCTGAGAGACCTAAGCTTCTCATTACTGCCATTTTTGCTTTTAATACTTCTGCATTACCAGCACTTGCTAGTTCAATATCAAAATTTCCGTTGCTTACCATACCCAATGCCATACCACTTTCCCAATCAATCAATGATGCGGCCAATGCTCCATTAAGTGTCATAATGTCGTTTAACGACCCATCAATATTATTCATATCTATCATAAGTAATCCTTTTAATCTAAAATTAGTTTTAATTTAAAACCATATAATTATACTCATAAAAAGCTTATAGCTTATTAACTTCTTTTATCATATCCATAATTTTATTGATATTATCTCGTGTAAATGGCTTAGGGAGATGATAATCATATATATCTTTATTCGCTTCCATAATCTCTATATCATTTGTGATAGAGACGATAATTATCTCGTGGTGTTTTCTCTCTTTGGCTCGTATCTGTCTTGCTATATCTGTCCCCAAAACTCCTGGCATGTGGTGGTCTAAGAATATAATATGTATATTATCTTTACAATCAACACAATTTTCTATCACATCAATAGTCTCTATCCCATCATAAGCTAGTTTGATTTTATCTATTTGTTTATTTGTTGAGAGCATCGCTTTGAGGATATTTACATTTATCTTCACATCATCAGCGATAAGGATATTTATATTTTTTTCTTTACTATGAAGATTTTGTACCTGTACCAACTCTTTTTTGACTTTGGTGATATGTTTAAGGCTAGGATTAATATAGGTAAATATATTATTTATATTATCTCTTCCATACTCAATAAGCTTCTCTACCTCTTGATTTTTTGAATTTTGAGAGAGTATATTAAGAAGTTTTTTAATCTCGGTAATTGTATTAAAGATAGCTAATCTATCTACAAATACTTCACTCTCTTCATTCTCACTCTCTATATTCTCATTATCTCCAAATAACAATCCAAAAGGCTCATTAAGTATAATCATATCAGCAAAATCTATCTCGTCAAAAGCTAAGGGAAGTTGTGAAAGTCTAACTATACCTTTGACATCTACACCACTTAATATAGGGATAACTACTTGATTATCTATCTCTAATTTAAAAGGGTTATCAATAGCAAGATTATATTTAGTATCATTTATTATATCTAGGATAAAGTATGGAACTCTATTGATAAAAGCACTTCCAATTATACTCTTCTCATCAAGATATTTAAGCTGTATATTTATATTATTTATCTTATCAAAGAATAGTTTTTGCTCTTGATTGTAGAATAATATATCTATAGATTTAGCACCTGTAGCATCTTTGATATGATCATGTACATCTATTATATCACTATTATCATTGATTAGTAACTCTTTTAGTTTATCAAAATTCATAAGTATATTCTTCTTTAATTTAGTAGTGTAATGTAATACTGTATCAATAAAATGCTGAGAGTAGCCTTGAAGAGGGGTTAGTAGGGTGAATTTATCCATCCTACTAAAAGTAGTATTATTTAATTCAGTAGTAATACTTAGTTGTTTAACCTACAAATACTTCTTCAAAATATCTTCTTTTTGTTTTGGTATAGACTCTAACTCTTTCTCTTTTATAGCTATCTTTTTTTCTATAACTTCAATTTTGGATACTATCTCTTTTTGTTGTTTTGGTGATGGGAGTGGAATTTTAATATTTTTTATTATTGATAAAGAAAGTTCAATTTGTCCACTCTGTCCAGTTGCCATTTTTTCTATCTCTTTAAACCCAATATTTCCAAGACTATACAAGACAAAGTCTGAAATAGCTCTATCATTTAATCTTAAAATTGTAATATGACTATCAGCAACAAAAACTCCATCTAAGTCAAAGAGTGTCACTCTTCCTGCTGTTCCTACACCTGACGAGTTAATAAGAATATCACCTTTTTCTAGTTGTCTCTCATCTAATATAAATTTATCATCTACAAAATATTTATCTGTAAAATCAAATTGCTTATAGCCTCTTGCTTGTCCTGATTTGATAATTTGAATTTCACTACTACCATATTTAGCTGATTTGCCTCTCCTTAACATTGAAACAATATTTTCTAATTTTTCTAATTTTGAGTTATCAATATTTTGTATTAATTTTTCAATATTTTCTTTGTAAGTTTCTATCTCAAAATTATAATCTTTTTCTTTTTCCTCTAATCCTTCAATCTCTTCTACAATCTTTTTTTGAATTTCTTTTGGAGGGAGAGGGATTTTAAAATTACTTAACATTGTTAAATTAATATGTTTAACACCAACATTAGAGCTAAGATTTTCTAAATTTTCTTTTTGAGTTCTAAGGTAAAAAGCTAAATATTCAGGAAGTAACTCTTGAGAACAAATAATAGCATTTATTTGTTGATTTGTTGCCAACTCAATTGTATTAATACCTATTTTTCCTATTGTCGCCGTACATGACAATAAAACACTATTTTTCGGTATAAGTCTTAATTTCTTTTCTTCTAATGCAGTAATCGTACTAAATTGTTTGGTTTTATTTATATAAATAGATAAATTGTTAAAATCAGGAGTTGTTAACCAACTTATTTCAGCTTTATTCCAATATTTATTTTCTTTTTTAGAAGGAGTCGAACCATTAATAATATCTTCTGTAATATCTCCTATTTTTATAATATTCCATTTACTTTCAAGCTTAATTTTTTTTTTAACATTCAGAGATATTGTTTTTTCAAAATCAACTCTATCAAAAATCAGCATATCAACTAAATTAATATAAGATATATTTTCTTTTAAACTCTCATCAATCTCTTTATATTCTCCATCAAAAGCACTATAAATATAACTATTAGCTTTTAGATTATTTGTATAAGAGTTATCATCATATAGCGAAGTACATTCATCTATAGATTTACCTCTTTGTATTGGATGTATCCCCTCACTTCCTCTACGATTGCTAAATTCATAACCCAAAAATCTTTTTTCATTTTTTTTCTCACCTGTTCTAACTATAGTGATTTTTTGAGGATACGCTATGATAAAATAGAATAGTTTTTCATATTCAATTCTTTCAATTTTTTGAAAAATTGTATTAATATTACTCTCTAATTTTTTAACTGTTTCTTTTTTAAAATCTTTTTTCTGTTGTATAGATAAAATATTTTTACGAATAGTATCAATCTCTTGATATAGTTTATAATATATCTCATAAGATTTTATTTTTTCATTTGGATTTTTATCTAGTAGAGTAATATAATCCTCTAAGCTAATATCTCCCCATACATAATTTATATATTTTGAAAGAGGGTTTTCTATACCATTAATCGTTATATCCTGTTTTATTTCAAGAAGCTTTTTAACAGAAACTTCTATATTTTTATGCTCCATATTGTTTTTGCGTCTTAAAAAAAGTACAACTGTATTAGTTCCTGTAGCCATAAATGTATTTGAGCCTAGCTCTGTGATACTTACAATATCAAAATACTTAAAGATAATTTCTCTAGTTTTTGTGTAAATTCCACCGTTACTTAATATACTACTAGGCAAGATAATACCTGCTATTCCACCATCTTTTAAAAGTTGTTTGGTTCTTTCTATAAAAAGAGCTTCTATCTCACTACTTTGGTCTGTAAGTCTATTATAGAGTTCAAAATTCTTTTCAGATTTTTCACTGTTCATCATCGTTTTAAATGAACTTACTGAATATGGTGGATTTGATACTATTATGTCAAATTGTTTATTATCTTGTGGATATGTCTTATCTGAAACTTGTAGTCTATCTTTATACTCTTTAGCTGTTGCAAAGTCTGCTAAACCATCTCCATGAATAACTTTAGCCAAACCATCACCATGTAGATAACAACTCACTTTTGCAGTTTTTACAAGACGATAATCTCTTTCAATAGCATATACATAACTCTCTGCCCAATCATATTTGGCTGTTTTCCAATTACTAATAGTAGTTTTTGTAGTTTTTTTAAATTTACTCTCATCAATAGTATTTATATATTTTTGAACCTCTTCCATAGATTCAGTAATAAAGTGTCCACTTCCTGCACTATAATCAATAATAGCAGGTAATAAATCTGACTTATCTACATTATTAATTTTTTCTTCGATAATTTTATCAAATGGCATACTTTTTATAATAAATCTTGCTATTGGCACAGGAGTGAAAAATTGCCCTGATTCTTGCTTAAGTCCAGTTGTAAGAAGTTGTTCAAAAAAGTCACTCAAAAACTGTTGTCTATAAGTGTATCTAATTTGATAAGTTTGAAGTAACTCAACAATCTCTTTTACAACAATTGCATTTTCATTAAATGAGTCATCATCAAAAACTTCTTTTATTGCAAATTCATTATTCTTCTTAAGTCGTATCTCTGTAAGAATATCTTTAAATTTATTTTTATATGACTCCTCTACTTGCATAAATTGTTTATCAAATTCACTATCACTTATATCAGTTACTTTTTTTTCTAATAATTCATTCATACCTCTAGTATAAAGGTCTGTTAGTCTCTTTTGAAATGATATATTATCATCTTCACCCTCAAGCCACTGAAAATGAAGCTCTTCATCATCAAGCCTATCCTCATCTACTATCTTACACAAGAACAGTGTAAAAATTTTATTAAAAGCATTAGGTTTATCTGATACTACATTATGTCTTAATATCTCCAAAAATCTATTAAAAATAAAACTACTATCTTCTTGTTTTAAAACTTTTAAATCTTTTTGTGTTAAGGCTTTACTTACAAACTCATAAGAATTTGTATAATCTTCAAATACTCCATTATTTTTAGGTATCTTATTCCATCTATCATAAAAATCTTTAAGGTTACTTGTCTCTCTATATTCATCTTCAATTTTAACTATTTGATTAATATATTCTATATTTTTATTATCTAACCGTGAAGCATATAGCACCAATATATCTGCTTTGGTATCAAATCTAAAGTAGGTAAAGAGCTGTCCACCATCTTTATTCATCTTTGTAAATGCTTTATCAAACTCTTTACCCCAAGTCTTACACTCTATCATCATATAAGCACTCTTGTCATCACGAGTGACTAAAATATCTATCCTGCCACTATGACCATGTCCTGCATCCCAAACTTTTTCTAAAATAATATTTTGTGGATTATAGCCTTTGCTAAGTAGTCTATCAACACACTCTAATACTACATAATCTTCATCTTTGGTTATATTTTGGGTAGTTTTATCACTATCATTAAAAAATATCTTATCACCAAAATTTATAATATTTTTTTCTATATCAATCTTTATAGTGTAACTATTGTGATTTGAATACTGTTTTTGATAAGTGTTTGTAGTGTTCTCTTTAGGGATAAATCCTAAATAAGAAATAAAGTTTTTCATTTAATACACTCCTGTTTTTTAGTGAACATTTTAACTAAAATATAGAAAAATAGCAACTATGTTTTCAAAATATGGTGTATAACTTTATCTATAGGGTATGATTAAACATACCCTATTTTTATAAAAAACTATTAATATCCACTAGCACTAATCATATAATAGAAATATGATATAAGTGGTTGTACATAGAATATAGCACTTACCGTTGCAACTACTGCAATACCGATAATAGCCATCAATGGACGAGATAGGTTATAATATACAACATCTACATCTATTACTTTCTCTTTGAGGAACATATATACTATTAGTTTGAGGTAATAGTAGGCTGCTATAGCAGAGTTTAGACCCATAACTACAGCCAACCATACATATCCAGCATTTACAGCGGCTTGCATTACATAGATTTTACCCCAGAATACAGAGAATGGTGGCACACCTGCAAGAGATAACATAAATAGTCCCATTATCACAGCACCAACTGGCATAATGTGAACGAACCCTGCGAATTTCTCGTACGGATGGTCATATCTTGAGTTAAATCTTCTCTGCTTATGTCTTGAAATCCAAAGCATAGTAAATGCTCCAAGGTTTGTGAACATAAAGAGTGCATAGTATAAGAATATACTTGTATTACCCTCTGTTGTATCAAGTGCTAACGCAGCCATAATAAACCCTGCGTGAGAGATAGAAGAGTATGCTAACATTCTCTTCACATCATCTTGAACTAGAGCCATAATATTGGCTAGTGTCATCGTAAGAACTGCCAAGATGAGGATAGTCCATCGTACCCACTCAATACCTAAATCTATATACATTCCAAATATTCTAATACTCACTACAAATGCAGCGATTTTAGGTACAACTGACATATATCCAGCTAGTGGAGCAGAAGCACCCTCATAAACATCAGGCGCCCATGTGTGGAATGGAAATAGTGAAAGCTTGAATGAAAATGCAACAAGCAAAAGAACTGATGAGCCAAATATAGCTATCATAATCCCTGCTTCATCTACTCTAGTTGCCAATACCTTGCCTACTTGATAGAGTTCTATAGAACCTGTAAGTCCATAAACCACGGCTGACCCCATAGCAAAAAATGCTGCTGCCAATGCACCCATAGTAAAGTACTTCACCGCTGCCTCATACGAGTTGCTTCTATTGTGAAGAGCGATAAGTGTATAGAGTGCCAATGATGCTGTCTCTATCCCTACAAATATCAATATAAGGTTATCAGATGCTACCATAAATTGGAAACCTGCTATCATAAACAAGAAGAGAGCGAAAAACTCAGGATATGAGTATTCGTGAAATCTTTTTGAAGTGAGAGCAAGAGGTATAAATAACATAGATGCTACGATAATAAGTAGTTGAGAGATAATAGATATTCCATCAATAAGTATTACATCAAAAAAGCCTCGTTCATTTATGCCTAGTCCTAATACAGCACCAAAGTCTATAAATAGTATCAGAATAGTTAGCATTACATAGAGTGACTTATGTAATTTTTCATTGATTAAATCAATAATTAAAATAATCAAACCACCAGCAATAGCTATAAGCATAGGTGCTAGTGTAAGAAGATTGAGACTCTCTAAGCTCACATTAATTGGCTGTAACATTAGACACCTCCTGCGTAGTTGTAGCTCTCTTAGCTACTCTTATCATATCTTTTGCCTCTTGTGTGATAGCTTTCTCATCCATAAACTCTAGCATAGCTTTAACAGAGTTATCAATTGGACCTAGAACTGGTTTGGGATATACACCCAACCATATAACAATAACTACCAATGGTATAAGTGACCATGTCTCTCTACCGTGAATATCTTTGAGGTTTCTATTTGCTTCATTTGTAATTGGACCAAAGAAGCTCTTTTTGAATAGTGCTAACATATAAACAGCACCCAAGATAATAGAAGTACCTGCAAGGATTGTCATAATAGGAGATACTTGATAGAAACCAACAAGTACCAAGAACTCACCAACAAATCCAATAGTCAAAGGAAGACCAACAGAAGCCATAAGCATAATACCAAATATAACGGCAAACTTAGGCATAACTGCTGCTATACCTCCATACTCACTCATAAGCTTTGTCCCTCTTCTATCATATATCATACCAACGAGCATAAACAAGGCACCCGATACGATACCGTGAGATAACATTTGGAATATAGAACCACTAATTCCTTCTGCATTCATAGCAAAAATACCAAGCATAATAATACCCATATGAGATATTGATGAGTAGGCTATAACCTGCTTTATATCTTTTTGGGCATACGCTACCATCGCTGTATAGATAATCATAATAATAGCCAAAATCGCTATTGGTGTAATCGCCAATACCGCGGCATCAGGAAACATAGGAAGTGAAAATCTTACAAATCCATAAGTACCCATTTTAAGGAGTACGGCTGCAAGTATAACAGAACCGATTGTTGGTGCTTGTCCGTGAGCGTAAGGTATCCAAGTGTGGAATGGAAACATTGGAACTTTGATAGCAAATCCAATAAAGAATGCAAAGAATAGCCACAACTGATAATCAACAGGTAAGACTAAAGCATACCAATCGGTAATAGCAAAACTCCATACACCTGTAAGGTTGTGATAGATATATGCTACAAAAAGCATTCCAACAAGCATAATAATTGAACCTGTGAATGTATATAAGAAGAATTTAATAGACGCATATACTCTTCTAGGTCCACCCCACGCACCGATAATATATAACATCGGTACGAGAGATAACTCCCAAAATAGATAGAATATAATCGCATCTAGGGCCACAAATACACCAACCATAGTCATCTCTAAGAAAAGCAGAGAGATAATCATATTTTTGATATTTTTAGTTACACTCATACTCGCCATTCCGACAAGCGTCATAAGAGTAGTCATAATGATAATAAATAGTGATATACCATCAGCTCCTACATAGTATGAGATTCCCATATCAGGAATAAGAGGTATCATCTCTACAAACTGCATTCCTGCATTTGAGGTATCAAAACTAAACCATAGCCACAAAGAGAGTAAAAACTCAATACTAGCAACAGTGATACCGTAAGCTCTTGCACTCTCTTTATCTACTATAAATCCTAGCAATCCTGCGACTGCTGGGAAGAATACTAATATACTTAAAATATTTTCCATTATTTCCCCTTAACTTAACATCGCTGAGATAGTAGCAATAATCAATAAAACTATACTACCTACAGCCATCCAATTTAGATAATGAGAGAGGTTACCTGTCTGCATCCCTCTAACGCTATCTCCACTATTATAGAAGAATTTAGCAATACCATCTACCGTCGCATCTATAATTTTCAAATCTACCTCTTTCCACAATATATCTGAAATCATCGCATAAGGTTTAGTGATAACCTCTTCATATAGTTGTGGGATATAGTATTGATTTGCCAATAGTCTATAAATAAAGCTATTTTCACAAGTCTCATCTCTTTTTAGTCCATTTGCATATTTACTATATGCCAAAAGAATGCCACCTATAGCAAATACCAAGACAATGACCGTAAGATAGAGAATCAAATGGTGTGTATGTGCGCTCATATCATAAGCTGGTAGAAGAGTTGTAATAAATGCCTTGAAGTATTCCATTCCAAATCCTGCTATCATAGCCAACACTGCTAGTGGAGACATAGCTATAAGAACAAAACCGTACATCTCGTGAGGATGAATTCCTGCCTCTTTGTATCTCTCATCACCATGGAAAGTAAGGAATACTTGTCTAAAGCTATAAAACGCTGTCATTCCTGCTGTAATTACAAGTATAGCCCATAACACATAAGTACCCTCATTAAATGCTGTCTCTATAATTGCATCTTTGGAGAAGAACCCTGCGAAAAGTGGAATACCTGCAAGAGCAAGTGAAGCTATACCCATATAAGCATAAGTCCATTTCATAGCCTTTCTAAGTCCACCCATTTTGAATAAGTCAAGCTCTCCGTCCATAGCATGCATAACATTACCAGCACCCAAGAATAGAAGTGCCTTAAAGAATGCGTGAGCTGCGAGGTGGAATAGTGCTATCCAATATGCACCTAGTCCAACTGCTGCAAACATATACCCTAGTTGAGAGAGTGTAGAGAAAGCAATAATTCTTTTTAAGTCACGATTGACTAATGCCATTGAAGCTGCGAAGAATGCCACAAATGTACCCAAGGCTGCGATAAAGAAGCTTACCTCTGGAGTAAGAGCAAAGAGTGGATTGGCACGGATAATCAAAAATACCCCTGCTGTTACCATCGTTGCTGCGTGAATAAGAGCCGATACTGGTGTAGGACCTTCCATCGCATCTGTAAGCCAAGTGTGTAGAGGAAACTGTGCTGATTTACCCATAGCACCTATAAAGAGTGCTATAGCTATTGTAGTAAGTATCGTATCACTGATATATGGAAGTTGTGCAAATACCTCATCATATTGAAGTGAACCTGTGTTCCAGTAGATTATAATAATACCAATAAGCATACCAAGGTCAGCGATACGGTTCATAATAAATGCTTCATTTGCTGCCCAAGATGGAGATATAGATGGGTTCTCTTCTCTTGTTTGGTCTGGTTTGTGATACCAAAAACCAATTAAAAGCCAAGAACAGACACCAACACCTTCCCAACCGATAAATAGACCTGCAAAGTTATCACTCATAACAAGTACCATCATTGAGAAAACAAATGCCGATAGATAAGAGAAAAATCTATTGAAACTCTTGTCGTGACTCATATAACCTATAGAGTATATATGAACTATAGTAGATACTAGAGTTACCACAGTCATCATAGTTACAGATATTTGGTCAACAACAAATCCAAAAGGAATAGTAAGGTCTCCTGCACTAATCCACTCCATCATAGTTACATGAACTATGCCACCTGTCGTATAGACATGGTAAGCTAATATCGCAGATGCTACAAATGAGACAAAGAGAAGAGCAGAGGCTATAATACCTACAAACATCTCTCTTTTGCTCATAGCAAACAGTGCTGCAAATAGTGACCCCACAAAAGGAGCAAAAAGTGCTATATATACTAAATTTTCCATCATTACCCTTTCATATTTGCTAGGTCGTCAAGGTCAAGACTTCCATGTTTTTTGTAGAGTACAATCAATATACCCAATCCTACAGCTACTTCACTAGCAGCAATTGCAATAACAAAGAAAGCAAACATCTGACCTGTGAGGTCATTGTAGTAGTGAGATATAGCAGCGAATGCAATATTCACTGCATTCAACATAACTTCTGTTGCAAAAAATAGCATCAAAAGGTTTCTTCTTCTTAGTACACCAACTAGCCCTATAGAGAAGAGCAGTGCTGATACTATCAAGTAGTGAGAGAGACCTATTATCATTTTTCATCCTTTACAATCATAATTTCATCATCTGCACTCATATCTTCAGTTAGACTATCATCCATTTTCTTACCTGCTAGAATAATTCCTGCTATCATAGCAACAAGAAGCATCAAAGCAGCGACTTCAAATGGTACTAGATATTTGGTAAAGAGTACGATACCTACATCTTGTGCATTACCCACACCCTCGTGCATTGGATAGAGTGCTTCAATATTTTCTGAAAATATAGGTGCTGAGAACATCAATACTAAAACCAATGCACTCATACCACCTAATAGAAATACCAAAGCGTTGCTTGTATTTTTCTCTTTGATGTCTCTAGTAGCATCAAAAAACATCATCGCAAATGAGTATAGAGCCATAATAGCTCCCACATACACGATAAGCTGAACTACACCCAAGAAATCTGCTCCTAAAAGAAAAAAGAACCCTGATATAAGTACCATTCCTGCTGCGAGTGATGTCATCGCATAGAGTATATTTTTGCTCATAACTGTAACTGAAAATAGTCCTATAGTCAAAATAGAGAAGAGATAAAATGCTATCGCCTCTACTGTAATGGTTGCTATAAAGTTATCCATATTGCTCCCCTTTTTAATACGCTAATGGCGTTTTTTTGATATTTTCATCAGCATTTGGAGACACTGCACCAAATCCATCATACTCTTGTTGTAGGTTAAGTTTATCAATCGGTGTAAGCATATCTTCAAAGATTGAGTAACTTGCTCTCTGTTCTGAAGCATTCTCATATCTACCACCGTGGACAATTGCCAACTCTGGACACACCTCTGCACAATATCCACAAAAGATACATCGACCAAAGTTGATGGTATATTCACTTACCTCTTTTCTCTGGTTTTCATCATATCTTGTATCCATTGAGATACAATTTGAGATACATATCTTCTCACAAAGTCCACATCCAATACATCTATAGTGACCACTCTCTAGTAGTCTAAGCATATCGTGAATGGCTCTATATCTAGGAGATATAGGCAACTTCTCAAATGGATATTTAATTGTGTGCATATTACCACCAAAAAGAGCATTTAACATCTCTCTTAGTGTAACCCAAAGACCTACAAATAGTTCAAGACTAAAAGTTCTCTTAACTACTTGTTTAAATCTATCCATACCACTCTTTGGAGTCTCACCCAAATCAAGCATCTTGTACTCTTGTGTTCCAACGGTTCTGTTTTTAAATTGTTCTAAACTCATACCTTCTCCCTTATAGCATTATTACTATACCAGTAATCACGATATTGATTACTGCTATTGGCATTAATACTTTCCAACATAACCACATCAATTGGTCTGGTCTCACATGTGGCCATGCTGCTCTTACCCATAACATCAAAAAGAAGAAAAATCCAATTTTGAGGATAATCATCAACCAACCCAATTCATAAGATGAGTCATATCCACCCAAGAATACAATTGAAGCTATAATAGCTACTGTAATCATATTGGCATACTCTCCAATAAAGAACATACCCCATCTCATACCTGAATACTCTGTAGCGTACCCTGATATAATCTCTGCTTCATTCTCCAATAAGTCAAATGGTGTTCTATTGGTCTCTGCAAATCCTGCTATCAAAAATAGAATAAATGCTACAGGCTGTTGCCATATAAGCCACGAACCGATACCACCTGCTTGTGCATTATTGAAATCTACAAAAGAGAGTGAACCAACAATCATAATAGGTGCTAAGATAGATAATCCTGTAACTACTTCATAAGATAGAAACTGAATAGCCGTTCTAGCACTTCCGATAATACCCCATTTATTTGCCTGAGACATACCTGCTAGAAGTGGACCATAAAGCCCTGCTGCCATCATACCAAGAACAAATAGAATACCGATATTCAAATCAGATGCTATAGATGGTACAAATACTCCACCTACTATAGGAATAACTACACCAAATGCTTCTATAGGTATAGTAAAATCGGGAAAGACTGGTACGGCTGAAAGAGCTATAAATGCTGTCGCTGCTGTGATAGCAGGAGCAATCATAAATATTATCTTATTTGCATTTTGAGGGACTATATCCTCTTTGGTAAATAACTTTACACCATCTGCTAATATCTGTAGGAGTCCAAAAGGTCCTACATGCATAGGTCCTAATCGTCTTTGCATAAATGCAAGAACCTTTCTCTCCACATAAGTACCAAACCCAGCAAGTGCTGACATCACAGCCAAGATAATAACGGCTTTGATTATGACACCTAAATAGGTAACTTGTGGTAGATTTTCTACGAGTGTTGTTTCCATATTACACCTTTCTAATTGTTACTGTTTGATATCTAGACTCACCAAAGAGACTATATACATCTTTTGCTGATTTGAAATCTGGTACTTTGACAATATCACCCTCTATCTTATCATCTACCACCACATCTAAAGTGATTGAGCCATTTTCAAAAACCACCTCTACCTTCTCACCCAAACTCTCTGCTTTAGCCTCACTTGCATAGAGTGAGAATGTCTCAAAAATCTGATGTGATTTATCTGTAAAGTCATTAAACTGTCGAGCAGGATTACATCTATAAGCTATCTCTCCCTCAAGTGCATCTTTTTCATCAAATTTATCTACTTGTGGTAACTCTACACTTTGAGATGATACTTCTAATCTATATCCTCTATTATCACAGCCATCATTTGAGAAGCTATTTGTAAGAGAATCAAACTCTACAGCTTTAAATCCCTTATCAGTTGGAAGATAAGCAGTCCAATCAATTGTATTTGACACAGTTGATAGACCAAGTTCTTTCATAATATCATTAAGCTCATATCCACCATAAGGCAAACCTGCATTTGTGGGTAATACTCGTTTAGCGATTGATGTCATTGTCCCCTCTTGCTGATTAAGAGCTGGTATATCCAAATCTCCATCACCTAATGCTGAGAGTCTAAAGTCACCAATTTCATTATAACCAACCACTTCACCCTCAATCGCATCATCTAAGTCACATATCAGAGCAACACCTAGAGCATTTGATTTTGGAGGAGTCATCACTATGGTAATATTACTAGTAGCTTCAATAAGAGCTATTAGTTTGGCTAAGTTTTCTGCTTTGTCGTGGTAATAAAAATCTTCACCAACCATAAGTGAGAAGTTCTCTTTTTTCTTCATCATCTTCTCAAATGCCACATCAAATTTACCAGAGTCACCACCAAGAAGTTCAACTAAACCATTTCTAGTTACAGTTATCTCTTTATCTTCTGTGATTGTAACTTTTTTAGTTTTCTCTTCTGTTTCCCCACTCTCTGGATTAATAACTTGCTCAGTAACTGTTTTAATTACTTTCTCTTTGATAGTCTCTCTCTCTTCTCTCTTGAAACTAGCGATATAATCTTTTACATCTGTTGGTAGTTTAGCTTCATCTGCAAATAGGTCTAGTAGAAGATAGAGTGTAGCCTCTTCAAGTCCTGCTTTGTGATTAAACACCTCTACACTCTTACCAAATGTAGGGATAAGAGTATCTCCAACTGGGTGGAAATATAACCCTGCACCTTTATTAAGTTTTTGAACATTATTAAAAGCGTATTTCATAGCAGGAGAGTCATTTCTCATAGCCACTCCTACAGAGATTACAAAATCACTACTTCTCATAATCGCATCTGTATCAGTTGTATATAGAGAGTTTCCTGATGCGTCGTTGTAGTAACCCAAGAATTTTTGAAATGCTCTCACTTCTGGATTGTAGAGTTTAGTCCCTAGATTTTCTTTGATTGTTTGAAGCATAAGAGCCTCTTCATTGGTAATCATAGAGTTAAATCTAATAGTTCCAGCTTTTTTGAACGCTTCAACGGTACTCTTCAATGCTTCTTTGTCTTTGGTTACATCTGCATTTTCAAAGTCATAAGCAAATCTAGCAGAACCATCAAGTGAGCTATAACTCCACTCATTTGTTACTCTATAGATTTTCTCTGTTCTATCTGCTATTGAAGTTGGTTTCACTTCATAATAGATAGATGAGCCATCACTAGAGTGTGCTGAAATGGCAGGGATTTGTTTTAAGTCCCACGCATTTGAGCTATATACAAAGTCTCTACTCACCAATGCCCCAACAGGACATACAGCAACACACTCACCACAATCAGAACAGTCTGTTTCACCTGTACCGTTACTTGGAGCGATAATAGATTTTTGAAGCTTATTCCACATAGAGTAAGCATCTTTTGGCATCGTATCTTTATATGCTTTATCTAAAGCCTCTCCACCTCTTTTAACGGTAGTAATAGCACTATCACCTATCATATCTTTACAAACGGTTGTACATCTCTCACACACGATACATAACCCTGCATCATAATGAAGAACTGAACTCCAATTTGTAGTCTCTCTTTTTGTATCTGCTATCGTATAAGATTGACTATCTATGCCCATTTCAAGAGTATAATTTTGTAGTTCACACTCTCCACTCTGGTCACATACACCACATTGAAGAGGATGATTTACATCATAAACTTCCATAATAGCACGACGCTCTTCTAAGATATTGGGAGTATCTGTTGTAACAGACATCCCTTCTTTTACTTTAGCATTACAAGCATACACTTGTTTTCCATCTGCTTCTACTAGACAGATACGACACGCTAGAGTAGGTGAACATCGGCTCAGGTAACAGATTGCAGGTATAAAAACATCGTTGGCACGAGCAGCATTAAGGATATATTCACCCTCTTTTGCCTTGAACTCGACACCGTTAATTGTCATACTTATCATATTATTTACGGTTTCTACTTCACTCATCATTATTCCCTACTTTTTCATTTTTCATTATGTCAAACTTCAACCTATTAAATCTATAAGAGGATACCAAAGGCGTACTTAATCCCATATCATAAGTAGGATTGAGTGCTATTGTTCCTTTCATAGATGGGTCAATCTTAAACACTCTTTCAAATCTTACACCATCAATATCAAAAGCGATTTTCTCACCACCTTTAAGTTTTGTAACGGTTGCAAACTGTTGAGAACCTAATAACAGAGGCTCTTGTTCTATCGGTTTGCATAGATTTGTAAAAGGTGAAAACTGCTCTTTGCTATTACAATTATAGACAACAGCACCATCAAAAGCTTCTAACTCTGAAATCTCATCAAATGCCGTGTGAATAGCTCTTTTTACAGGAGTTAATAGATAACCTCTATTCTCAACTCCTGTAATATCAAACTCATCAGGTAAATCATCAAATTTCTCAGATTTAAAGCCATTGTCAATTGGTAAGCACTCTGTATAATCTATAGTCTCACTAGAAGATATATCCAAAGCATTTGCTATATCATTAAGCTCATACCCACCATAAGATACTCCTGCATTGATAGTTACTACTCTTGCTTCAAGCGTAGTTAGAGTGCCTTCTTGTTGCGTAAGTGAAGGCATATCCAAATCACCATCACCAAGTGCAGAGAGTACAAAATCAGCTTTTGCGTTATATCCGATAGTTGTTCCCTCAATTGTATCATCTAAGTCACAAATGAGTGATACTCCCATACCGTTACCAGTAGGAGGCACACAGATAACATTGAAGTTGGCTTCTCTCTCTAATAGTGCCAAGAGTTTAGCGATATTTTGGGATTGTGGGTGAGAGTATAAATCACTTCCCACTACCAAAGAGAAGTTAGATTTTTTATTGAGTGATTTATTCAAATCTTCCAACTCCTCTTCACCTACATTTGATTCAGCACTTAAATTTCCAATATCCAAATCTTCCAAAAATTCTCTCACCATCGCAGGTATCTCTACATCTTTAAGCAGAGTATCCACAAGAAGAGCTGTAACACCCTCTTCACTTCCCACTTCATACTTAATAAACTGTGTAACGATATTTTTAAGTTCAATATCTTCGATTGAGTGCATATAGATAACTCTCGCTCTATTCCACTTACTCGCCATATTGATATGATACTTTATCATTGGGTTATCATCATTTATTCGCGTTCCAAGTATAATCACACCGTTGGATTTTGCTATATTTTCAAGATTACCCTTTGGAAGAGATTTACCTGTAATTTGACTATACGCTTGTATAAAATTCTGATATGCTCTTGCTTCGTGAGAGATAAGTTTTGTACTATATTTCTCTTTTATCTTCTGTAAGATAAGAGCCTCTTCATTCGTGATTTGAGGAGCAAATATAATGCTATCAGCATCTTTAAATGCTTCAACTGCTTTGTTAAATGCTTCTTTGTTTTTTGTTACATCTTTATTGGCATACTCAAATCCATATCGTCCTGCTCCACATAGTGAGCTAAACTCATACGGATTACTTACTCTATATATCGTATCATCTTTGACTTCATAACTCATAGAACACCCTGCTCCACAGTGCGTACACGCTGTTGGGATTTTTTGAAGTTCCCACGCATTTACACTATATTTGAAACTACTATCTACCAATGCACCTACAGGACACACAGATGCTGCTTCACCAAGTGAAGCGTAGTTTTTCTCTTTTTTATTATTGATTATAGTTGATGAATATCCACCAAATTTAAGCTCCAACGCCTCATCACCTGTAATCTCTGTAGAGACTCGTACACACTTTTCACACATAATACACAACGCTGGGTCATAACTAACGAGTCCCCAATTCTCAACAGGTCTATGTTGGTCTCGTGTAGTAAATGGTTGGTCATTCAATCCAAATTCTAGTGTTTTGTTCTGTAAATCACACTCTCCACTCTGGTCACATACACCACACTCTAAAGGGTGGTTTACATTATAGAGTTTCATTATATTGGTTCGTTCTTTGTGAAGAGAGGCACTTTGAGTTGTGATAACAGCTCCATTAGTAGCCTTCTCTTGACAAGATAAAATCACACCATCAACACCCTCAACATCTACAATACACATACGACAAGACGCGATAGGCTTTACCTTTGTTAGATAACACATAGTAGGGATATATATATCATTCTCTCTAGCTATAGTTAAAATAGTCTCACCAAATGTACTTTTGCACACTTTACCATCAATTGTAACCGTGATTGGTTTAATTAGATTTTTCATTATATTGCCACCATAGATATATAATAGCAACGCATACATCTCTCCGCTTCACTTATAGCTTCTTGACCTGTAAATCCTAGATTTACCTCTTTTTGGGTTATCTTTCTCTCATCAGTCAAGAGTTTTTCACTCACCTCTCTAGGAATGTTTGGCATCCAACCAGTGACTTTCTCTTTTTTGTCATAGACTCTAAGTTTACCTAAGTGGTCTTCCATAATCTCATCATCAAGCAAACTACATTTACCATCATAAATATAACGACTAATCACAGATGCAGCTCTTCTTGCTTGTCCCACAGCATTTACAATTGTCATAGGACCATATTCACAGTCACCTGCAGCAAAAAGACCTTCTCTTGAAGTCATATAATCTTTACCATTGGTTAAGATACTATTCCAAGAGGTCATCTCTAAGTTCCAATCTTCTGGCAAAAGTTGAGTATCCAGAGCTTGTGATACAGCAGGGATAAGATAATCCGTCTCTATATCAAAATCACCATCTGCTATTTTAATAAGTTTAGCTCTACCACCATCAGGGTCAGGAACTAATTCAAACTTATTGATTTTAAGTTTAGTAATATTCTTGCCATCATCATAAATCTCTTCGATAGCAGAGTGGAATATAAACTCAACACCCTCTTCAACTGCTTCGTGATACTCTTCATAAGTTGTATTTCTAATAATCGTCTTCTCATCACGACGATATAACATAATAACTTTTTTAGCACCCTCTCTAATAGAACATCTTACAACATCCATCGATGTAAATCCACCACCAACACAGACAACCGTTTTGCCTTTGAGTTCATTTGATGCAGGTGAACCAATACCATATTTATGCCACAAGTTTACCTTATCTAGCATCTCTATAGCACCCCAATAGCCACCCATTTTTGTATTTTCGTTATTGGCTCTTACTTTTTTGGATAATCTTGCACCAAACCCTAACATAGTCGCATCATACTCATCATCTATCTCTTTAAGACGAGAAGCATCTACACGGTGATTATTAGTCACAGATACAGTAGGAAGTTCTAAAACAAAATCAATATCTTTATTATATTTATCTATAGGCATTCTATACTCAGGAACACCCACAGCTACTTCACCACCATTAACAGGAAGCTCTTCAAATATATCTACTTGTATCCCTTGCACTCCTAGATAATAAGCAGCCGTAAGACCAGCAGGACCAGCACCGATAATAGCTACTTTTTTGCCATCATTTTTTGCTGGTTTTGGCTCAACTGGATGAAGCCAAGGCACTTCATGGTCGGTCTCATAATCAGCACCTACTCTTTTGAGTTCCATAATAGATATAGGCTCATCAAGATTGGCTCTTCTACACGCATCTTCGCAAGGGTGAGGACATACTCGTCCACAAGTATGAGCTAATGGCATAGTCGCTCTTGTAGCTTGAAGAGATTCTGTAAATACCATATCTCTAACACCCTCAATATAAGCAGGAATATCAACATGTGCAGGACACATATCTGTACATGGTGCTGTTACTTTGGCGATATAAGAGGTATCACCGTTATAGTGTTTTGATGGAATTTGGTTATTAATACAGTTATCAAACTGCTCTTTGTAGTGTTCCATTAAGTCCAAAATAGGTTTTGGTACAGTCTTTCCTATCTCACACTTTGAAGTAGTCATCATAGTTTGACTAATCTCTTTAAGGTGAGTTATATCATCATGCGTTCCCTCACCTCTTGCGATTTTATCAAGCAAATCATAAAGTATTCTACCACCCCATCTTCCCGGAGCACATCTACCACATGCTTCTGAGTAGATTTGATATTGTGCAGCATATTGATTAGCTAACTCAACAGCATCTATATCTTCATCAAATATAGCCACACCATCCCAACCGATAAAGGCTTTTGAGTCGGTATCTCCATGATAAGTCTCTGGGAGTTTAAAACCTGTCTTACTCCACTCATCGGTAGGTTTATTTCGGTTGTCAATAAACTCATCCCTCCAAGTAGAAAATATTACCCCAGACATTACTCTGCCTTCTCTGTCTCTGTAGGAGTTTCAACTATAGCTTCTACAACTGCTTTTTTTACTACTATAGTCCAATCTACTTCATTGAATTTAAGTGAATTCATAAGCTCGTGTCCACTAGACTTAATCACATCAGCAGATTTTTGAATAGAGCTAAAGTCTCCTACTTCAAATAGAAAAATTCCCACTTCACCCACTTGAAGACCTTTGTCGATAAGCTCAACCATCCTATCATAAAATTCATCTTTTAAGTGTCGTAAATCATATCTTTTCATATCTTTTCCTTACCTGTCAACTTCGCCAAATACTATATTGGTAGAACCAATAATCGTAACAACATCTGCTATATATGTACCTACCAAAATCTCTTGTAGAAGACCTGTATGGAAGAAGCTAGGAGCTCTACATTTGAGTCTATAAGCATAAGGCTCACCCTCTGATTTGATATAAAATCCTAATTCACCTTTTGGTGACTCTGTAGGACAATATACTTCACCTTTTGGTGGTCTCATACCTTGAGTTACAAGTACAAAATGTTGCATTAGAGCATAGTTTTGTGTCATTATCTCCTCTTTTGGTGCTGATATATATTGTGGAGCGTGAGCCATAAGCTCAGGAGTCGTTTCTGCATACATAGGTACAAGTTGTCTAATAATCCTAGTAGATTGATGCATCTCTTCCATATATAATCTATATCGCCCATAACTATCACATCTATCACTCACAGGAATATCAAAATCAAGCTCACCATATAGTTCATACGGCTCCTCTTTTCTGATGTCATAATTGACTCCACTTCCTCTAATCATAATACCTGTACAACCCCAAGAGAGAGCATTTTCTGCTGATATACGACCTATATCTTCTAGTCTCATTTTCCATATACGGTTCTTTTGAAGGAGTGCATTATAAGTATGTTCAACCTCATAATCAAGCTTGTCACAAAATGCCATTGCGTTGTCTAGCCAACCCTCAGGTAAATCAAGAGGTACACCACCAATACGCACAGCAGAGTGAGTAAGTCTAGCCCCACAATAATCTTCCATCAAGTCCATAGCAAACTCTCTCTCACGAAAAGCATACAAAAAGACACTCATAGCACCAACATCAAGAGCGTGAGTAGCGATAAAAAAGAGATGTGATATGATACGATTGAGTTCTAGTAACATTGTCCTAATCACTTGTGCTCGTCTAGGTGCTTCTATACCCAAAAGCTTCTCTACAGCCAAAGCATACGCATAGTTATTTGCTGTAGCTGCGATATAGTCTAGCCTATCAGTAGTTGGCAAAAACTCATTATATGTCATATTCTCTGCCATCTTCTCTATACCACGGTGAAGATAACCTATATCTGGATAGGCTTTTACTACCTGCTCACCATCAAGCTCCAATACCAGTCTCAATTGACCATGTGCTGATGGGTGTTGAGGACCAAAGTTGATAACCATAGTGTTGTCATCTCTATCAAAGTTAAGATTTTCAAAAAATGGGGTTAATTTATTTGATACTTGCATAAGCTCTCCTATCTTCTCTTGTCTAAGACTTTAGACTTTTTACTATTGTAGTTTGTCAAGAATATCTTACTATAAGTTATCTCTTGCTTACTCTGCGTCTCTGCTACTTCTGCACCAAATGGCACTTCATAACCAACTCTTGAAAATCTCTTACTATCTTCTCTATCAATATGAGCAGGGTCTCTATTTTCAGGTCCAATTATATCTCTATACTCTTTCCCAAAGATTTTATCCACCTCATACCAAGAAGCAAACTCATCACCCTCAAGTGGATAAGTTTTGAGTAGAGGATTTCCCTCCCAATCATCAGGCATCAAAATTCGTTTGAGGAAAGGATGATTATTGACTCTTATTCCAAACATATCAAACATCTCTCTCTCTGCAAAGTTAGCTGACTTATAAAGAGGATGTATACTCTCTATATTCTCTCCATCTTTAATACGACAAACTACTCTAATTCTCTTTGCTTCATTCACATTAAGAAGTTGATAAAAAAGCTCAAATTCTCCGTCTTGTGCTAGATAATCCACAGCCGATTGCTCAGAACACTGTGTATATCCACACTCTTCTTTGAGTTTTTTGATTATTCTTAAGTTTTGAGTTGCATCTATATGCAATACAAGTTGCCCTATCTCAATATAAGAATCACTCACATCATCACCCATAGCCTCTACAACAGCTACAAAATGCTCATCTTCAACTGCCAATCTTGGTACTCTAGGAGCTACCCAAAATCTATCTGTATAGTAAGATTTAGCTTGAACGCTATCTTTTGGTACATATTTTCTCATTAGATTAACCTCACTCTTCTACCTGTTTGCATTGTCAAATCTTGCTTTGTATTTTTCTTCATATCAGCAGATTCTCTACGGATTTTTGTCTGAAGCATCATAAGTGCATATTGAAGTGTCTCAGGACGAGGCGCACATCCTGGGAGATAAATATCAACTGGAATAATTCTATCAACACCCTGCACTGTCGCGTAAGTGTTAAACATTCCACCTGTATTTGCACAACTTCCCATTGAAATCACCCATTTAGGCTCTGTCATCTGGTCATAAAGTCTTCTTGCAAACTCTGAGTGCTTTTTGGATAGAGTTCCTGCCAATATCATAACATCTGCTTGTCTAGGAGAGGCTCTAAAGATAGTTCCCATTCTATCGAAGTCATATCGGGAAGCTCCCGATGCCATCATCTCAATAGCACAACAAGCTAGTCCATAAGTAAGAGGCCAAAGTGAATTTGAACGCCCCCAATTGACTAATTTATCTACCGATGTGAGGGCAATCGGTAACCCTGCCGATGAGGCGTAATTTACTTGATGCTGTGCCATTCAAGTGCTCCTTTTTTCCATGCGTATATAAAACCAATAGTTAGTAATAAAATAAATAATATCATCTCTGCAAAACCAAACCAACCCAATAGTTTGAAGTCAATCGCCCACGGAAACATAAAGATAATCTCTACATCAAACAAGATAAACAAAAGTGCTATCAAATAAAACTGTACAGATATAGTGTTAGGTTGCTTCGTAACTTCTGGACCACATTCATAGATAGATAATTTAAGTTTCTCTGTGTCTAATCTCGCAAATTTCCTAGAAATGAACCGTGCCAAGGCAAGTGTAGCAGGAAATGCCACTGCTGTTAACACAAACAAAACAAATACACCAAAATATGGATGTTCTGTAATTACATGAGTCATATTAATCCCTTTTTCATTGATAATTCTTAATTGAAAATAGACAATCTATTTTCAACTCCTCCAACCAAAAACCGAGACACAAAGAGCCTCTTGATTAGAGTATTAGCAGAATATTACTCTAATGGTATCTGAAATATGTTTAATCTATTTTGGGGCTACAATGCTTTGTGTGATTACTCTTAGTGATGTAACTATGTGAAACAAAGATAGAGTTGATATAATATCATTTCAAATTTATATGAATATCAAGGAATAAAGAGATGAGTTACATTAAAAAATATATCAATATACTATATTGGATAGCAATGGTAGGACTACTATTTTGGTTTGCCTACTCAAAAGGGTGGATACTAGCCAACTTCCAATCAATCACAGCCAAAGAGGCGATAGTCCTCATAGAGAACGATAATAACATCACAATACTTGATGTGCGAACGATAGGAGAGTTCAAATCAGGACACCTAAGAGATGCCAAACTAATCCCAGTACAACAACTTAGTAACAGTCTCAAAATGCTAGAGGGTGACAAGCACAAAAAACTCATAGTATATTGTAGGTCAGGGAGTAGAAGCGTAACAGCATCACGAATATTAGCTAAGAATGGATTTACTCCAATAAATGTAAAAGGTGGAATAATCCAACTAATGGGTGCAGGGGTGATACTTGTCCAATAGTCTTTGGAGTAGAGAGTTAAAATCAAAAAAACTCATCTACCTAAAAGCCCTACTTTTCGTCTGCATATTAGTAAGCTCTATTCTTTTAAACCTCACAAAAGATGAGCAAATGATAAGAGTTATCTCCATACTACTAATAATATGGTCATCAGCAAGAATCTACTACTTTCTATTTTATGTAATAGAAAACTATGTAGATAAAGAGTTTAAATTCTCTGGAATTTATGACTTTTTGAGGTATTTGTTTTCTAGTTCCATCTTTCCAAAACGCTGAAAAATAGAACTAGAAAAAGGTAGATATACTTTAATCCATACACATCTAAACTACTTAAGGAAACTATTAAAAATGAAAAAAAAATTATTTATACTTATACTTTGTATTGTTTCAACTCTTGAAGCATCAAAGAATAAAAAACTCTCACTTGTAAAAGAGAATCATGCTATCATAACTTATAAGGGAGTAAAATATGTAATGGATAGCTATATTATTCCATTTGAAAATCCATATTATATATCTGTTAAACGGAGTGATAAAAAGTCAATCCGACGCAAAGAAGCAATAAAAGTTTCAAAAAAATATATTAAACCTCGTGGATGTACTTCTTCATTAAAACATCTTCCTAAACTAGATAGGGTAAGTAAAAATAAAACAAAATGGATTATTGGTATCTCTTGTTAAATCTATTTTGAGAACTAACTTATTAGAAATTATATAATTAATAAAAAATATGTTAAAATTATTTAATTAATAAAAAGGATTTTAATGAAAAAAATATACTATAGTATTCTTACTTTGGGGCTTATTCTCTCCTTCTCTGGATGTGGTAACAAGAAACCTGAGCCTAAAATAGCAACAGCAGAGACAAGTTGTAATACACATAAGCAACAATCAACATTTGCGTATGAATACATAATAAGAAATTTTGAAAAATCATATTTTTCAAAAAATGATGTTAATGGAGCAATAACTCAACTATTCATGGTCGAACGAAATGCACCAATGAGTTATGCGAGAAATATCAATGGAGCATATACATCATATAAAAATCACTATAGCTTTGCTAAAAAGAAAAAATGTAATATCAAAGACTATAAACCTGATCCTATAAAAGAGGTTGATAAAAAAGTTAAATTATTATTAAAGAAAAAATAGATTTTTTAATATAGAATATCAATTTTCTGTTTCCTATTTCCACTTCTCCTGATGTGTAATGCATACGAATATAAAAAGGAAAAACTTGTCATTAGAAGAACAAAATGATTTAGATTTAGAAAAGGCAAATAATTTGTTTGATATGCAAAACTATCAAGCCTCTTTTGAACTCTTTATGAAATTAGCTAATAGAAATGATATAAATGCACAAAATATGTTAGGGTATATTTATTGGGAAGGCTTTGGAAGAAATCAAAACGAATCAAAAGCAATATATTGGTGGAATAAAGCTTCACGAGATGGTAGCCGTTACGCTCAGTTCCAATTAGCTGATATATATATTCGTGATAATAGAGTTAAAAAAGGATTAAACCTTTTAAAAATTTCTGCAAAAAATGAATATGCTGAAGCGATATATTCATTAGGTGGTCTCTATTATTATGGTACTTATGTCAAAAAAGATTTCAATAGGGCAATTGAACTTTATGAAAAGGCTATGCTATTAGACCATAAAGAAGCTACAAGAGAGTTAATGAGAGTAATATTTATTAAAAATGGGTTTTGGAAGACTTTTTTAATAAGTTTGAAATTATCTAGCAAATACATTATATCTAGGCTTAAGATTTAGCTATTTTTTTCTAGTTACAATTTCCCTCGTTACGATGGTCTGAGACTGTGAAAGAACTTATATATTTTTGGTAGGGTGCATTTTAATGCACCTTAATTATAGTAAAACTACTAAAAAATAAGCTTTTTGTATCATAAATATTGTTTTTAAGGTGCAATAAATTGACACCCTACAGTTCTTTCATAGTCTCAGGAGCGATGGACGAGCTAAATGTAAAAGGTGGAATAATCGGTAATGTACCAATTCCGTTGATAAAACAAGTCTAAGGAAGCTTTAAAGAAAAAAGGTGTTTAATTACAGAAAAGAGATGAAAATAGAAATAGAA
>JASFZJ010000004.1:0-34459 GCA_045267865.1 Sulfurovum sp.
TGTACCACCTGTTTGTGTACCACCTGTTTGTGTACCACCTGTTTGTGTATCACCTGTTTGTGTACCACCTGTTTGTGTACCACCTGTTTGTGTACCACCATTATCTGTGGTTGTTTGCGTACCACATCCTACTATTCCTACCATAAAGATTATTAAGACCAAAGATTTTTTTATATACATTTTAACTCCTAAATTAAGTATTTACTTTATCATATCCAAAAATCATTAATTTAAAAAATTATTTTGTTATAATCTATAAAAATTTAAGGAGATTTATAATAATGCGTTGTTTTATATGTGCTAAATTGAGTCTTCCCATTATATGCACTTCTTGTCACAATAAACTTCTTATTCCCAATATCACTACAAGAAAATTGGGTAACCTAAAGGTGATTAGCCTTTTTAAGTATAGTGAGATAAGTATCTTACTTCTCACCAAACACAAACCAGAGGGTTATAGAGTCTATAGATACTTGGGGAAAAAGTTTATGAAGCCATTTATAGAGGAGTTTGTAAGTCCTTATAACAAAGATATATATATCATAGGTATAGATGAGGTAATAAAGGGAGGATACTCCCATGTAGCAATTCTCACCAACTCTATGAAAACTAAACTATCCAAACCTCTATACGCCTCTCTTATCGCAACAAATAGTATTAATTATGCAGGGAGAGATTTGGAGTTTAGATTGGATAATCCTAGAGATTTTATCTATAAAGGAAGCTCCAATATAGAGGTAGTATTAGTAGATGATTTGATAACTACAGGACTAACTATACAAGAAGCCAAAGAGCTACTTTTGGAATATAATGTAACTGTACTCTTTGCTTTGACTCTTGGAGATGCGAGTGATGATTAAAAGCTATATCCAAAAGAGATACTATACTCAAAAAATCCAAACTCATGCATTGCTCTGTCACTACTTTTATCTGTAGTTGCCACATCAAGCATATCTATAAAACCACCTTTTAACTCTCCACGCATAAAGAAATCTTCATACAAGTCAAGGTGAAAACCTCCCTGTACATCAATACCATATCCTGCTAATCTAAACTTATCATTTCTAGCTTCATAACCGATAAGAGTAACATTAGAACGAGGTACCATCACACCTGCACCACCACCTACAAAAAGGCTCAATGCATGTCTTTGTGTGCTATCTTCCCATAGAGGGATAAAATAGTTATAAGCTATATTAATATAATTGAGACCATCTGTATGCTCAAATGCTAAAAACCCTGCTACATCTATTGTACCATTATTATAAGTAGTACCATTATGGGCTTTACCATCTATATTGACCCTTTGAGGAGAGTCCATCACATATTTCATGTGGTCCACACCAAAAATAATACTCTCTCTATCATTAAAAAAATATCCTATTTTCAAATTATATTGAGGTATAGTCTGTTCTCTAAGATATACCCAACCAAAATTAGTCTGTCTATCAGAAGCACTTACATCACTAATAGTATAGCTATAGTTATCTCCTCTGAATTGAATATCGGTTTTTGTATATTCAGACATATTCCAACCCCATGAGATAAAGTATTTACCCTCTTTATTCAAAACACCTGCATTTAGCCCCATAACCACCATCATATAAGATAATAATATCTTTTTCATAATTTCTACCCCCAATTTATTAAATAACATTTTATCTAAAGTAATTAAAGAAGAGGGTATAAATTATATCCTCCCCTCCAAAAACCCTTTAAATATATTTGTAACCAACTCTATCCTATCTATGAAACTCTGTTTAGAGGCTCTCTCTTCAATAGTGTGGTCTCCATCTCCATAAGGACCAAAACCATCAAGTGTGGCAACTCCTTGTGATGAGATGATATTTGCATCACTTACACCTCCTCTCTTTTCTGTGGGGAGTTTTATATCACAAAAAGCGTTTATTTTATCTATAAATTTTTGTTGATTTGGCGAGGGTTGCATTACATCTCTTTGAATTCCTCCTGATAGGGTTGCTTTACTTCCTGCTACAAAAGATGTGGCTACTATCTCGTCTATGGAGTTTAGGACTCTATCTCTCTCTTCTATATTTGTATATCTTAGCTCAAATGTAATTTTGGCTTTTGGTGAGATTGTATTTGCTCCTATACCTCCCTCTATCTTGCCCACATTTACAGTAGTCTCTTTCTCTAAGTCTGTAAGCCCTACAAGAGCCATAAGCTTATGAGAAAGTTCTAGGTTTGCATCGACTCCTTTGCTATAGTGA
Organism: Sulfurovum sp.; assembly: GCA_045267865.1. Taxonomy (GTDB): domain Bacteria; phylum Campylobacterota; class Campylobacteria; order Campylobacterales; family Sulfurovaceae; genus Sulfurovum. The sequence goes on from JASFZJ010000004.1 coordinate 2,232, forward strand.
TTTCCTGCATGTGAGGCTTTGCCCACAATGTCTATAAAAAATGTCCCCACACCTTTTCGTCCGATTACCACCTCATCACTCTCTCCACTTGCTTCAAATACCATACAGTAGTCATAATCTTTGGCTAATTTAGATGAGAGGTGTTTACTATCATCACTTCCTGTCTCTTCATCGCTTACCAATAAAAAGTCTATATTATATATATCTTGTAATGATTTTATATTTCTAAGAGACTCTAAGGCTACAAAGTTACCACCTTTCATATCACAAACACCTGCTCCATATATCCACTCTTCATCTTCTCTAAAGCCCTCAAATGTATCAGGAGGAAATACAGTATCAAGGTGACCTAATAATAAAAGCTTTTTGCCCTCTCTTGATGTCGATTTAAAATGAAGATGATTTCCTATCTCTTCTCTTGTGTGAGTATCAAGAGAATATCCCAAATCTTTTAACCAAGAGGCAAAAATCTCTCCATTCTTATCTACACCTGCTTTATTTTTTGTCCATGAGTTAATCTCTATAATCTGTTGAAGTTCTCTTAAATCTAAACTTTTCATCACTTTTCTCTCTTCTTTTTGTCTGTATTCTATATAAATATAGTTTCATTTTGGCTTTTTGCATATCTTTTAGATAAAGATAGTAAAATGTCACTACCAATATAAAGGAATAATATGTCAAGAAAAATAGGGATGTGGCTTTATAGTAATAGTGGTGGAGATAAAATTCAAAAGAAGATTATCAAAAAACTTAGGGATAGAGATATAGAGACTGTAGCAGATATTAGTCTTCGTGATGCTGTAGCTCATAATGGACATATCTTTCATAATGATAGAAAGATTGATGAACTTGACCTATTTTTCTCATATAATGCAGGAGAACAGACTCAATATCAGATGTTTTTATATCAAGCACTTAATCGTGTTATACCGATGATAAACTCTTATGAGTCATTTTCTCTAACAGAAGATAAGTTTCAGACCTCTTTTCTGCTTAGACAACATGGGATAGATACTCCTAATTTTAGGTTATGCCATAGAGATGATACCAAATATCTGCAATCTATTATGAAGAGATGGAAGAAGATGGTATATAAGCCCACAGATGGTTGGGGTGGTGTAGGACTTACCAAGATAGAAAATCAGGCTACTCTTGATATGCTTATGCCTTTTCTAAATCAGATGGATTTACGCTTTTTCTATGTAGAGAAATTTATAAAGTATGATAATAGTGATTTTAGAATAGATATTGTTGATGGTAAGTTTGTAGCCTGTTATGGACGAAAAGCTAGTAGTAGTGATTGGCGTACCAATGTAACAAGTGGAGGGTCTGTATTTCTAAGAGAACCTACTGATGAGGTGATAGAGATAGCATTAAAGGCATCAGAAATTTGTGGTACAGATATAGCAGGAGTTGATATAATTTATGATTTGGAGAGTGAGAAGTATGTAGTGCTTGAAGTAAATGGGATACCTGCATTTGCAACTCCAGAGCAAGAGAAGATGGGGCTAGACTTCAATAAGAAAAAGATAGACCTTATCGTAGATATGATAGATAGAAAAACAAAAAACAAAAAGGTGTAAAGATGGCAAAGAAAACTAAAGTAAAAAAGAATAAGCTTCCAAAAATAGGAATGCTCTATCTCGATTTCGTATTGAGATTTTTTGACAAATCAAACTTCAAAGGGTGGCCTGATAAGATAGAGACGGTCACATACCATTGGAAAAATGATAAAGAGCGATTTATCAAAGAGGTCAAGAGAAAAAAGATTGATATTTTGATAGGAAATATCCCTGCTACTGCTTATGAGACATTTAGAGAGATAGCAAGAGCATTGCCAAAGGTTCAATTCATTCCATCTATGGATACACAATTTTCAAATAAATCAAAAGAGAATGTAACTCGTTTTGCATGGAAATATAATATACCTATTCCACAAACTTATGTTCACTACGACTCTGAAAAAGCCACTAAATTTATGGAAGAGACAGAGTATCCAAAGATTATCAAAAAGTCTTATGGTCCATCTAACTATGGTGGGTATTTTGTACATAAAGTAGATAGTAAACAAGAAGCACAAAATCTGATTGCTCAAAAGAAATATCATCCTGTATATATTCAAGATTTTGTGCCGATGGAGGCTGATGTGCGTGTAATGCTTATTGGTCATAAGCCTGTGTGTGCATTTTGGAGAAGACCACCTGAGGGTGAGTGGCTTACAAACACTAGCCAAGGTGGAAGTATGGACTATATGGATGTACCAAAAGAGCTACTAGACTTAGCCGTACAGGTATCCAAAGATGCAAATGCAGAGTATTGGGCTTGTGATGTGGCTGTGGGTATTGATGGAGAGTATCGTATATTGGAGTGTGCAACGGCGTTTGCAGCGTTCCCATATATTAGAGATTGGATAGGACAATATCTAATGTGGAAATTCTCAAATGGTAGATTTAACAAGCCTAATACTCCTCTATATAACTGGGAAGAGTTAAGTAAAATGGACTCATCTGTGCTTAGAACACTTAGACATATCACATTTGGTAGATATACTCCTAGTCATGATGGTGCTTACTTCTTAGATAAAAAAATCAGAGAGACAGAAGATGGAGAAGTTTATCTTCATGAATTAGACGCTCTTTATCCTATGCTCAATACAGAAGATAGAACGACAGAAGAGTGGCCAAGTGAAAAATGGAATTACCAAGATAACTATGGTAAAAGTGTAAGGAAAGTACACGCCAAAAGTAATCCTAAATAGATTAGAGGTTTTATAATGATTTTATGAAACTATACTCACCTCTAACCACAAATAAGATATAATCTTTTTAACCTAAGTGGTGCGACTACTGTATATGTGGTCCAACATTAATTTTAGTGGGATTTGTAGTCTCTTGGTGTGAGGTTTTTTTCATTTGAGCTAGACTATGTCGGCGAGAAATTAACCCCTAAAGAGAGGCTCAATCCTGCACTGTTGGCTTATTAGGGCCGATTGAAACAGAACGCCCACTCGGGGCATTTCGTAGCGAATATTATACACATATCTCTACTAAACGCCCTTTGGTTTTACTTTTTGGAGAATTTATAATGAATATATTGATAATAGGTGCAGGTGGTAGAGAATACTCTATTGGTTTGGCAATGAGCAAAGATGATAGTGTAGATAGTATCTATTTCGCCCCTGGTAATGGTGCTACTGATGAATTGGGTACAAATATAGATATAAGTAATTTTGATAAATTAGCCGATTTTGTAGAGTCAAATAGTATCGGTTTAACCATCGTAGGACCAGAAACTCCTTTGGTTGAGGGTATTGTTGATATTTTTGAAGCAAGAGAGCTTATTATATTTGGTCCTAGCAAAAAAGCATCTCAATTAGAGGGCTCAAAAATCTTTATGAAAAATTTCCTCGCACGGCATAATGTTCCTACTGCTAAATATATTGAGACTAATTCTCTTGAAGTTGCGTATAGATTTATAGAGACGCTATCAGCTCCTATCGTGGTTAAAGCTGATGGTCTTTGTGGTGGTAAAGGTGTTATTATAGCTCAGAGTCAAGAAGAGGCAAAAAAAGCTTCTGGTGAGATGCTCTCAGGAAACTCATTTGGTGATGCAGGTACTTCTATTGTGGTTGAGGAGTTTTTAGATGGTTATGAACTCTCTGTATTTGCAATATGTGATGGTAAAGATTTTGTAGTTCTTCCAGCAGCTCAAGACCACAAGCGATTGCTTAATAATGATGAGGGTCCAAATACTGGTGGAATGGGTGCGTATGCTCCAACGCCGTTAGTGAATGATGAAATTTATGCCAAACTTGAGAGAAGCGTGATTAAACCAACTCTTAAAGGTATGGAAGATGAGGGGATGCCTTTTAGAGGTGTACTTTTTATCGGTGTGATGGTCGTAAATGGTGAGCCAATTATCTTAGAGTATAATGTTCGTTTTGGTGACCCTGAGTGTGAGGCGCTTATGCCTCTGCTCAAATCAAGTCCTTTGGAGCTATTTTATAAAGCTTCTACTGGTGACTTGAAAAATGCAAAAATAGAGTTTTATGATAAGTATGCTGTAGGTGTAGTGATGGCAAGTAAAAATTATCCTTATAAGTCTAGCCCATCATCTGAGATAATAGTTGATGAGATACATGATGAAGAGCTTAGAGAGAATAGCCATATATCTTATGCAGGAGTTAGCCGCGGAGATGATGGTAAACTATATGCAAGTGGTGGACGAGTTTTGGTCTGTGTAGGAGTGGGTGATAGTATTGCAGAGGCTCAAAAGAGAGCTTATCTGTTGGTAGGTCAAATACACTTTGCAGGTAAACAGTGTCGTACAGATATAGCATATCAAGTAGTTTAGGAGTTATTAGATGATAGAAAAAAAAGAGATAGAGTTTGCGATACCGAGTAATAATAAGAGAGTTACAGCTTTTGTAATAGATGATATTATAGTATCATTCCTCTTTATAGCTATATTTTATAATCAAATTATGGCAGTTTTCTCAAGTTTTACTGTTTTGGATGATAATTCAATGATGGCTATTAGTAGCTTTGTATCCCAACAAGTATATGTACTTTTTTTAATTAAAATTATATATCATACAATTTTAGTTTGGCAAAATGGTGTAACTATAGGTAAACATTTTATGAATATAAAAGTGATAGATATGAAGACAGGAGAGAGACCAAATCTACAAACGGCACTTCTTAGAGCCGTGATACGGATACCAAGTGAAGCACTATTTTATTTAGGTTTTCTTTTAGCATTTTTTGTCCCACTTAAGCAGACTTTGCATGATAAACTCTCCCATTGTGTAGTGGTTGATGTCTAAACTCTTTCAATTTTGTCTCTATCTTTTTTTAATTATAGATACATCTTATGCTATTGAGGGTAAGAACAAAATTGAGATTACAGCCAATGAATTAGAGAGTACCAAAACTACCGTTGTAGCCAAAGGTAAAGTTTTAGTCTATTATAATGATTCTATAATTACGGCCTCCTTGGCGAACTTCAATCGAACTACCAAAATACTCACCCTAGATGGTAAGGTAGAGTCTATTGGTTATCAAGGTACAAAAGAACATACCGACCACATGGTTATCAATACAAAGACTAGCGAAGTGACATTTGGAAATCTTTTTATGAGTACCAAAAGTGATGTATGGATAGTATCAAATTCAGCACATAAGCTAGATAATAACTACACCTTTGATAACTCAATAATCTCTAGTTGTGATGCCTCTAATCCTCTTTGGAAAATAGCTTTTAGTGACTCCAAATATTATAGCAAAGATGAATATATGAAGCTCTATCATGCTAGGATGTATTTTGCCAATGTTCCAATATTTTATACACCATATTTAGCATTTACTACTAATAATAAGAGAAGCTCAGGATTACTTTTTCCTGCAGTTGGTTATAGTGAAGAGGATGGATATTTTTATGAACAGCCTATATATTGGGCAATATCAGATAATATGGACTTAGAGATTAATCCTCAAATACGTACAAATCGAACAAAAGGTCTATATGGGACTTTTAGGTTTGCAGATAGTCAATACTCCAAAGGAACACTTAGAGCAGGATATTTTGAAGATAAACCTAGCTATACAGAAGCTAATAATCTACCAAATCCTACCCATTATGGAGTGGAGTTTAACTATGAGTCATCACAAGTGATTAGCTCATTTTTACCAAGTGGATTTAAAGATGGATTTTATCTCAATACTACTTATCTAAATGATATTGAGTACCTCAACCTTCAACAAGGAGGTCTAAGCCACTTTGGACTTACACCTCTTCAAGAGTCAAGAGCCAACTACTTTTTGGATAATGAGGATTACTATCTAGGAGTAAATGCCAAATATTTTATAGATACAACAAAAGTGGATAATAATAGAACGCTACAGATACTTCCATCTGTGCAACTTCATAAATATCTCACTCATATTATTTGGGATAATCTCACTTATAGTGTGGATTTACATAGCACTAATCTAACTAGAATTCAAGGAAGCACTCTTAATCAGTATGAGCTTAAAATTCCTATAGAGTTTACGACAAGTTTATTTAATGATTTCCTTAGTATTTCTGTTGGAGAAGAGGTATATTATACTAAGTTATATTTTGCAAATGAGACATATATAGAGGATAAGTATAGATATTATAATAATATAGAAAAAGCTAAAATATTTACAGATTTGACCAAAAAATATGATAGTTTTGTACATGTGATACAGCCATCTATTGGATATATTAGTAGAGGTAAAGAGAACCACTATCCAATAAGCTATAGCTCTCTTGAAGATAATCAAACAGAGCTATTTAGTGTAGGAGTCCCTGAGAAGCAGTTTAATATATCTTTTGGACAGTATTTTTATGATAATTCAGCAAAATTAATTTTTTATCAAAGAGTGAAACAAAATTTTTATGAAGATAGAAATATAACCAAAAAACAGTTTAGTGATATAAATAATGAGATGCAACTAAATCTTGGCAGATGGAGTTTTTATAATAATATCATCTACTCTCCTGAGTATAACAGAGTGCGAGAGTCTTCTAGTAGAATTTCATTTGCTGGAAGTATTTTTAATTTTAATATGGGTCACTTATATAAGCAGACAATAACAGATACCACAAACAAAACTACCTTAAAAGATATAAATTTGGGACTTAATCTAAAGATTACAGATAAACTAAAGATAGATTTATCAGCAATCTATGATATAGATGAAGAAGAGCCAAAGCAGTGGTCTATAGGTATTCACTATCATAGAGATTGCTGGGGTGTAGATGCATCTTTGAGGCGAGATATGATGCCTAGAGTTACAGGTTCTACTCTACCACCTTATAACAATGCGTTTTTTATACAGTTTACATTTAGACCATTTGGTTCGTTTGGTTCAGCAGCTATTTAGTTATGCAAAAAATTAAATTTTATAAACAAGGAGTAATCTATGGCTATTAATATAGAAAATAATATATATTTTAAAAATCAAAATGAGGCATCAAAAAGATTGATAGAGACTCTACCTATAGAGTTACTCTCTCATCACGATACAGTTGTTTTGGGGGTTACTGAAAATGGTGTCTATCTAGCACAACAGATAGCCAAAGCGATTGATGCGAAACTTGATATTTTGCTCACTGAAGCAATAATAGCACCCAATAACCATAAGTTGGCGATTGCTATGGTATCAGAAACAGAAGATGTGGTGATACATAAAGCCTTGATTAACTCTTTTGGTATCAATGAGGACTATATATATAATGAAGCCAATCGTAAATATGATGAAGAGATTTTAAACTATGTATATAAATATCGCAAAGGCAAAGAGATGACTTCACTTCAAGGTAAATATGTAGTTTTGGTAGCAGATGCAATAGAGACAGGGCTTACTATGATGGTAGCACTCAAATCCGTAATAGCAAAAGAGGCAAAATATATCTATATAGCAGTGCCTATTGTAGATAAACTTATATACCAAAATCTAGTTACAGTTTCAGATGGAGTTTTTTGCACTCATATAGTTCAAGACTATATTTCGATAGAATACTACTATGAGAATATAGAACCATTTACATTTGATGATATAGTATCAGCATTAGAGAATAATAATTAACTGATGTTACGCAGTTTAGAAAAAATTTGATGTTTTGTAGGTTTGGTATCACCAAACGATAGGTTAAAGTATAGTAATTGATACGATATATTAAGTTTTTAAGTGTTTGGCAGTGCCAAACCTACAAAGTGCGTAACATCAGTAATTAAATAAAGGAATAGATAAAATGATAGAAAATATAGTAGATATAAATTTACACAACCTCCAAGAGAGATATGAGTTTGATAAAATAGCAAAACAAGCAAGTGGTGCTGTAATGTATAGACAAGGTAAAGCTGTATTAATAGCAGCTGTTGCGATAGATGAGAAGCCTGTTGAAGAGGATTTTTTGCCTATGACGGTTCAATATATAGAGAAGTCTTACGCTAGTGCTAAAATCCCAGGAGGATTTATCAAAAGAGAGGGTAAACCAGGAGACTTTGAGACACTTACTTCTAGGATTATTGACCGTTCTCTAAGACCACTTTTCCCTACAGGATTTCACTATCCTGTGACAATTACAGTGATGGTAGTAAGCTCTGATAGTGATGTGGATATGCAGATAGCAGGACTTCACGCAGCATCAGCAGCGTTGTTTGTATCTGATATTGATATTGCTATGCCAATAGGTGCTGTTAGAATGGGTAAGATAGATGATAAGATAGTTATCAATCCCACACTAACACAACAAGAAAATAGTCAATTAGACCTACTTGTAGTGGGTGCGCATAATGATATTTTGATGATAGAGATGCGAAGTGTAGCAACACAAGAGAATGGTGTTCATAGTGCCAATGAGATAGCAGAAGATGAGCTTATAGAAGTTATCGCTCAAGCAAGAGATGCTGTATCAGAACTATCAGCATCATTCAAAAAACAATTTACACCTTTCGTAAGAGAGCCGATAGAACTTAATCTTGTAGAAGATAAAATAGATGAAGAGCTATATAACTTTATCGAGTCTAACTATTCAGAAGCCGTAGAAAGTGCAATATCTCACATGGCAAAAAGCGAACGATCCAGTGAACTTAAAAAAATTAGAGAGAGAGTATTAACACAACTTGAAGCAGATGGTAAAGAGGCTGATAAAAAAGTTGTTACAAAAGTCTTAGAAAAATACAAAAAAACTGTAGTTAGAGCGATGATACTAGATAAAAATATCAGAGCAGATGGAAGAGCTTTAAATGAAGTTCGTCCAATCTCTATTGAGACAAATCTTCTTCCATCAGTTCACGGCTCTTGTCTATTTACACGAGGGCAGACACAGACACTTGTAACTGTAACTCTTGGAGACAAAAAAGATGGACAGATGTATGAGCTTATTACAAATAATAACACTCAAACAGAGAACTTTATGGTTCATTATAATTTCCCTGGTTATAGTGTAGGTGAAGCTAAATTCATTGGAGCTCCTGGAAGAAGAGAGTTAGGTCATGGAAACTTAGGAAAAAGAGCTTTAGAGCCTACACTAAGCCTTAGAAATGATGAGACAGTTAGACTCGTTTCAGAAGTATTAGAGAGTAACGGTTCATCTTCTATGGCTACTATTTGTGGTGGTTCATTAGCTCTTTTGGGTGCTGAGGTTGAGTCATCTGATTTGGTTGCAGGTATTGCTATGGGTCTGGTAAGTGAGGGTGATAGATATGCCGTTCTTAGTGATATTATGGGATTAGAAGACCATGATGGAGATATGGACTTTAAGATAGCAGGTACAATTAATGGTATTACAGCTCTTCAAATGGACATCAAACTAGGTGGGATAGATTTAGAACTTCTTAAAAATGCCCTTGAACAAGCAAAAGAGGGTAAAAATCATATTTTATCTATTATGGAAAAATCTAAAGAGAGTATAACCAAAAGTGAAGCACTTCCAAGTACAGAACATTTTACTATTCACCCTAGTAAAATAGTTGATATTATCGGTAAAGCAGGGGCTACTATTAGAGATATTATAGAGCGTTTTGAAGTAAGTATAGACCTTGACCGTGATGTAGGTGGAGTGAAGTTATCTGGTGGAGATAGCGAAAAAGTGGCACAAGCTAAAGCTCATATTGAGTCTCTAGCTTCTACTCCTGTTAAAAAACAGACAGAGTATAAAGTAGGTGCAACTTATGATGGTAAAGTCAAAAGAATAGTTGATTTTGGTATATTTGTAGAGATGCCAGATGGATTTGATGCATTGTTACATATCTCAAAAGTAGCAAAACAGAGAGTTAATAATCTTCAAGAGAGATATAGCGAGGGTGACGCGATTAAAGTTATCGTAATGGAGCAAAAGGGTAAGAAAATAGAGTTAGCTACGCAAGAGTTTTTGGCGTAGTAAATCGGGGTATCCTTACTCCGATATTGTTATACCTCACCCAATAATCAATCCCTAGCTATAAACTCTACATCTAAAGTATAAGCTCTCTTGCCTTTGTGTCTGCCAAATCCTCTCTCTTGTAGCCCTCTTAGATATTGTATAAGTTCTATATTAAACTCTTGATTTGATGATGCTGTGGTTACTCTAAATAAAAACTTACCACTTGGTTCTACTTCTATAAATACTATAGCTTTTTGCCCTATAAAATTATGCTGTGCAGGCCAACCTGTTAATATATCTTTTATCTTAGCAAAGTAGGCATTTTCTATTCCTTTATCTCTTCGTTCCTCAATACCTTTTGTATCTGCTGGTCTGTTTGATGGTGATGAGTTAGGAGTGTATCCACCAAATAGGCTATCTATACTCTTTCTGATATGTGGTTTTGGTCTTATCTTTAATTTATTCGCTGTTTTAGATGGACTATATTTGGTAGTTACAGATGAAAATAACTCTTTTGTATTAATTGGTTTATGTTTTGGTATGGAGACTTTGGATACTATTTTTTTTATGATTTTTTTGGTGACTATTTTTTTTACTACTTTCTCTTTTATTACCCTTTTTTTAATTATCTTTGGTTTTATTATCTTTGATTTTATTATCTTTTTAGGTACTACTTTTTTAGGTACTACTTTTTTCTCTATAATTTTTTTCTTTATTGGGTTCTCTATTGGTTTTGTTACTATCTTTTTTACTATTTTTTTTACTATTTTTTGGGGAGTGGTTTGTCTCTTTTTTAATATTGGCTCGGTAACTTTGGTATTTTTGGGAGAATGATGTATAGGTGAGACTAGGGTTATACGGATACGGTTCTCATTTTTTTTGACGAAGTGTATTGATTTTTGTTTTTTATAATGGTCAAAATAATAAAAGAGGGTATTGAGGAGAAGATAGTATATTCCAACGGCAAATATTCCTGAAATAAATGTTACAAACTTCTGTCTCATAGTGTAATGAGTGATACTCTCTCAAAACCTGCTGATTTTACACTTTTGAGTAGATACATTACGCTCTTATACTTTAAGTTCTCATCGGCTCTGATATATACATCTGCACTCTTATCAAACTTATCAGATTGATTTACAAAATCATCTGCAAAAGTATCTAGGGTATATTTATCTTTACCTAAATATATATTTTGATTTTTATCCATACGGATAGTGAGGTTTTTGGATTTTGCTACTTTCTGGATTTTTGAGCCTTGTGGTAGCTCTATAGTCTCTTGAAATGTAATCGTAGGTGCTGTCACCATAAGAATAGCCATAAGGACTAACATTACATCTACTAGAGGTGTAATATTTAGGTCTGGATTATCATCCCAACTATACATTCAACGCTCTTCATATTGAGATAATATTACCTCTGATTGAGAAGTCAATAGTGAGCTAAGCTCATACGCTTTTCGTTTGAGTAAGAGGTGAAAAGTATATGCAAATATCGCTACAAATATACCACTTGCCGTGGCTATCAACGCTTCTGATATAGCAGGGGCTACGACAGATAGTGAGGCACTTGATTGATTTCCTAGCTTTGAGAATGTCTCTAATATCCCTATAACGGTACCAAAAAGTCCTATAAATGGAGAGGTAGAGGCGATGATAGAGAGCCAAGTGAGACCCTTTGTTGATACTCTAATTGCATCTGAAGCTGCTGCTTCTAGTATAGCTTTATTGGGGATATGTACCCGTGAAAGATAAGTAAAAATAAGTGAGTTTTGTGCCACTGATTTTGACTGGCCTGTGTAGAGTGCTTTTAGTGATTTTGATTCTACGAATATACGACTCTGTAGGATGTAAAATCTATCCAAAAATATCCAAAATATCAAAATAAAATAGAGCGAGAGAAAGAGCAGTACAAAAATATTGATTGCACTACTCTCTAATATATAACTACTAAAGTAATCCACTTTAGAAAGACTTTCCGATTTGTTCTACCTTACTAACTGCTGATACAATATCAGCATTAGATGCCTCTGTACTATGAAGTAGCTCTTTGGCTTTTTCAAGTGCTTTGGCTATATCACTATCAGCACCAGAGATTGCAACTGCACCATCTACAATACAAGTTGTCTTCTCTTCTTCTACTTTCACATACCCTGAATTGATAGCTACTGCGATTTCACCACCATCTTCTTCGTAAATTACAATTACACCTGTATCAAGCAGAGATAGAAGCGTTGCATGTCCTTTTAGGACACCAAACTCACCCTCACTACCTGGGAGTGTAACTTGCTTTACATTACCATCAAAAATCACACCATCTGGTGTGACTATCTCTAGCTTCATAAGTTCCATAATAATCCTTTAAGATTTGCTTATTTAGCGTTTATCTTATCATTTTTAGCGATAGCTTCAGATACATTTCCAACCATATAGAAAGCAGCTTCATTCATATCATCATAAGTACCATCAATAAGACCTTTAAATCCTTTGATAGTCTCTTCCAGTGTAACATAAACACCAGGAGTTCCTGTAAATACTTCTGCAACATGGAAAGGTTGAGAGAGATATTTTTCAATCTTTCTAGCTCTTTCAACAACAAGTTTATCATCTTCACTAAGCTCATCCATACCAAGAATTGCGATAATATCTTGTAGGTCTTTATATTTTTGAAGAATTTGTTGTACACTACGCGCTAGATTATAATGCTCATCACCTACTATTTGTGGGTCAAGCATTCTTGATGTTGAGTCAAGTGGATCAACGGCAGGATAGATACCTTTTTCAGCAATAGAACGGTTAAGAACTGTAGTTGCATCAAGGTGAGCAAATACAGAAGCAGGAGCAGGGTCTGTAAGGTCATCTGCTGGAACATATACAGCTTGAACAGAAGTGATAGAACCTTTTGTTGTTGATGTAATTCTCTCTTGCAATGCACCCATCTCTCTTGCTAGTGTTGGTTGGTAACCAACTGCTGATGGAATACGACCCAGAAGTGCTGACATCTCTGAACCTGATTGAGCAAATCTAAAGATATTATCAATAAACATCAATACATCAAGACCCATCTCATCTCTAAAATACTCAGCCATTGTAAGACCTGTAAGAGCAATACGATTTCTAGCTCCTGGAGGCTCACTCATTTGACCGTAACACAAGGCAACTTTGTCAAGTACATTTGACTCTTTCATCTCATAATAGAGGTCATTTCCTTCTCTTGTTCTCTCACCAACACCAGCGAACACAGAATAACCACTATGCTTAAGTGCCACATTGTTGATAAGCTCCATAATGATAACTGTTTTACCAACACCAGCACCACCAAATAGTCCAACTTTACCACCTTTTGAATAAGGAGCTAGTAAATCTACAACTTTAATACCTGTTTCAAAAACTTCTGTCTTTGTACTCTGCTCTTCAAATGGAGGTGGATCTCTGTGAATAGACCAATACTCTTTTGCATTTACTTCACCATTGTCATCAATAGCTTCACCAATTACATTGAATATACGACCAAGAACTGCTTCACCTACTGGAACTTTGATTGGGTTACCTGTAGCTTTTACTTCTTGACCACGAACTACACCCTCACTCATATCCATAGCGATTGTTCTTACTCTATTATCACCAAGTTGTGCTGCTACTTCCAAAATCAACTTCTGCTCTTTACCATCTACTGTGAATGTTGTCTCCAACGCTTCATTAATATCTGGTAAGTAGTCTGTAAAATCCACATCTAAAACGGGACCTAAGACTTGTACTATTTTACCTGTCATACCTTCTCCTCTTATTATTTCATAGATTCCACACCACTGATAATCTCTATGAGTTCAGTAGTAATGGCTTCTTGTCTTGCTTTGTTATACTTTACAGTAAGAGCTTTTACCATATCTTTTGCATTATTAGTCGCTGCATCCATAGCCTGCATTCTTGCACTGTGTTCAGCGGCAAGTGAGTCTATAAGTGCATAATACATTGTATATTCAACATATTTTTTAACTAATGCATCCAAAAGTGTATCATCATCATCTGGCTCTATATCAAGCTCTGAGTTTGATGTACCATTTAAAGTTAGTGTTGATGGGTCGATAGGTAATATCTGTTTCTCTCTAATCTCTTGAGTAATCATATTAATATAACCATTATTGATTAATATTATCTTATCTGTCTCACCTTTTACATAAGAGTCAGCTACTTCAGAGATAAACTCTGCTGCTTTCTCAAAGTTTGGTGAAGCAGAGAGACCTATAATTTCATTATTAAGTTCAATATTATTAAACTTAAAATAATCAATACCTTTTCTACCAACTGCTCTTAGACGAACTTTTACACCATCTTCGTGAAATTTTTCTATAAGTTGCTTAACTCTTTTAATTGTTTGAGAGTTAAATCCACCACAGAGACCTTTGTCTGCTGTGATAAATACTATATCTACTTTTGTAGGATTATCTACACTTTTAAAGTATTTATTATCAAGTCCATCAACATTAAAGTTTTGCATTTTAGTAGCAATCTCATTTAATAGTTCGGTAAGTTTTGCCGCATAAACTCTAGATTTTTTAGCTAGTTCTTCTGTTCTTTTCAGTTTAGCAGAAGAGACAAGCTTCATAGCGTTAGTTGTTTTCTGTGTATTCTTAACAGAACCAATTTTACGCTTTATCTCTTTTAAATTAGCCATTTTTAGCCTTTCTTAACTAGCAAATGAAGCTTTGAAATCTTCGATAGCTTTGCGTAATTCTACATCAGTATCATCAGAGATTTTTTTCTCATTTCTAATAGCATCAAAGATATTTGCATACTTAGCTTCCATAAATGGCATAAGCTCTGCTTCAAACTTAGTTACAGAAGATACATCAATATCATCTAAGAACCCATTTGCACCAGCAAATATGATAACAACTTGTTTCTCTACAGGTACAGGAGCATAAGGTCCTTGCTTAAGAACTTCTACCATTCTTTGACCTCTCTCTAGTTGTCCTCTAGTATAGTCATCTAAATCAGATGCAAACTGTGCAAATGCTTGAAGCTCTCTAAATGAAGCCAAATCAAGTCTTAGTGTACCAGATACTTGTTTAGTTGCCTTAATCTGAGCAGCACCACCAACACGAGAAACAGAAAGTCCAACATTTATAGCTGGTCTAATTCCTGAGTTGAATAGGTCAGTCTCTAGGAAGATTTGACCATCTGTAATAGAGATAACATTTGTAGGAATATAAGCAGCAACATCTCCTGCTTGAGTCTCAATAATTGGGAATGCAGTAATTGAACCTCCACCCAATTTATCTGAAAGTTTTGCAGCTCTCTCTAGTAGTCTTGAGTGAAGATAAAATACATCACCTGGATATGCTTCTCTACCTGGAGGACGTCTTAGAATAAGTGACATCTCTCTATATGCAACTGCATGTTTAGATAAATCATCATAGAAGATAACTGCGTGTCTGCCGTTGTCTCTAAAGTATTCAGCCATAGTCACACCAGCATAAGGAGCTAGGAACTGTAAAGCAGAAGATTCAGCAGCACCTGCTGTTACGATGATAGTATAATCCATAGCACCATGCTCTTCAAGTTTTTTAACTGTAGCAGCAACTGTTGATTGTTTTTGACCAATAGCTACATATATACATACAACATCTTGACCTTTTTGGTTGATGATTGTATCAATCGCTAGAGTTGTCTTACCAGTTTGTCTATCACCAATAATAAGCTCTCTCTGACCTCGTCCAACAGGAACAAGTGCATCAATAGCTTTTACACCAGTTTGAAGTGGCTCATGGACTGATTTTCTAGCCATAATTCCAGGAGCTTTCTCTTCAACAAATCTAGTTTCATTAGACTCAATAGCACCTTTACCATCAATTGGTTCACCAAGTGCATTAACAACTCTGCCCATAAAACCATCACCAACAGGAACTTTTAGAAGTTCTCCTGCTCTTTTAACGGTCATACCCTCTTTAATACCATTGCTTGAACCTAAAACAACAACTCCTACATTAGCCTCTTCGAGGTTTAATACAAGTCCTTTTGCTCCATTATCAAACTCTACAACTTCTCCAGCCATAACATTATTAAGACCATATACTGTTGTAACGCCATCTGCGATACCTACTACTTTCCCTACTTCATTGATATCTACATCAATTTCAAAGTTTTCAATTCTCTCTTTGATGATTGAACTTATCTCATCTGCTTGTAACTTAACTGCCACTGATACTCCTTTCTATTTGTTTGCAATAATTTAAAATATTACAAAGATTTCGTAATGAAATCAATTAATTGCTCTTTAACTCTCTGCTTAGAGAAGTTTACCTCTATACCCAAATCATCTATTACAACTTTTAATCCATCAAGCTCTGTACTCTCTTGAGTTAGTTTAATTGTTGCACCTGTATATCTTTTGAGTGTCTCTTCAAGGTTAGCAACACTGACTTCATCAATTGTTGAATTACTTTGTAAAATTCCCTCATACTCATTAGAGATTACTTGTTGTTCTCTATTGAGCAATTTTGTAATAACAGGAATTAAATCTAATCTTCTGTTCTCACCCAAAATCTTAATAAAGTTGATAAGTGTATTATCTGCACTCTCATCTAATGCACTTAAAATCATCTCTGTTTTATGCTTATTTGATACCATAGGAGATGATATTACAGACGATATATCTTTGTCTGCTAATACTTCTGATAGTGTATTAAGTAGCACCAAACTATTTGGAAGTTCTTTTTTGAATGAAGATAGTGCATTCGCATATCTTTTTGATATTAACTCATCTATCATTATGCTACCTTCTTAGAGATAATATCGATTACTTTCTTTTCATCTAAGATAATATCACTATTTGTAATATTCTCATTTAAAACTTCATTAATTACAGCTTTTGCTGATTTTCTCTGCATTAGAGATAACTTCTCTTCAAACTGCTTATCCATCATAGATAACTCATTTTGACTCTCTAGTGCTATCTTTTCAGATAGATATACTGCTTCTGCTTTCGCATCTGCTATAATCTCTTCTGCTCTATTTTCGCTATTTTCAAGACGATTTTGTGCCTCTCTTTGCTCATCTTTTGCAGCTTGAAGCCTCTTTTGTATCTCTGCTAACCGTGCCTCTATATCTGAACTTCTCCCTTTGAAAAAGTTTTTGATTGGATTAGCTAGTAGATAATACAATATACCTACAAAAATAGTAAAGTTTACTATTCTAGGAATAAAGTCATTCTCTCTACCAGTTTGTTGATAATAACGACTCGTCTCTGGGTCTGCACTAGCCAAAAGCAAAGCAGGTATCATAAATAGAGATAATAGTGCTAATTTTTTCATATTCATTCTCCCTTATAATTTACTAAATTTAGCTTTTAAGCTCTCTTTAAAAAGAGGCATCTGAGATATAAGAGAATTTTTAAGAGTCTCTCTATCGCTATTGAGTTGGAGTAGAAATTCACTATATCTATCATCCAATTCACTCTGTTTACTCTCAACTTTACTCACAGCTAGTATCTTCTCGTTAGTGATTGTTTTCTGTCTAATCCCAGCAGCATCACTCTTAGCTTTGCTAATAATCTCATCAGCTTTTATATTCAGCTCGTCACTATTATTACTAAAACTCTTTGCTGCTTCTAAATCTTTTGCTATAGCTTCATCCCTATCATCCATAAATCTAATCAATGGTTGAAATAACATATTATTTAAAAGAACAAGTAGAATTAGAAACAAAGCTAGAACAAACAACATCAATGGTAAGTGTATGTCAAGCATTAAAACTCCTCGTGTAATTTCGCATTATTTTAGCATTTTGGAGATGAGATGTTGGTTAAAATTTACTATTTTTTAATTAATGATAAAAAGTTTTCAATATCTTTCTCATTAGTCAAACTTATGATAAGTGATTTATCTTTGATTTTATACTTAAAAGGGAGAGCTGAGTTTAACTCTTTCTCATATTTGAATAGTATATTCTTCATTTTTCGTTTAATAGGTTTACTCTCTAGGTTCTCTTTGTATCTCTTGACCATATTTTCAGTCTCTCGCACACTTAGCTTCTGTCCTATTACACTATCAATTATAATCTCTTGAGTAGGTTCATCAAGTCCCACTAAAACTTTAGCATGACCTTGTGAAATTTTACCATCAATTAGAAAATTTTGTACATAGAGTGAAAGATTAAGAAGTCTAATAGTATTGGTAATTTGTGACCTACTTTTGTGTACTACAAGTGATAAGTCATCATGTGTGATATTGTGTACTTCAAGAAGCTCTGCGTAAGAGTGAGCCAACTCAATAGCATTGAGATTTTCTCTTTGGATATTTTCAATAAGAGCTAGTTCACGAAGCCGTATCTCATCTATTTTGACATCGGCTATAATTGCTTTGATATGTGTAAGATTAGCTAATTTGGAGGCTCTTAACCGTCTCTCACCTGCTATGAGAAGATAACCATCTTCTTTGTCTATAACAACAATTGGTTGGAGTAGTCCATGTTCTATTATAGATTGACTAAGCTCTTTAAGAGACAGTTCATCAAAATATTTTCGTGGCTGAAAAGGGTTAGGAGAGATACTTTCAAGTAGTAACTCTTCTACTCTAGCACCTTGTGATTCTAGCTCAAAACTACCACCTATATCACTAAGGTCTTTTTCGTAAGCCTCTTCAACTTCTGATAAAATATCTCCCAATCCTCTACCTAATGCCATCTTCACTCCTTACTATCGCATCAGCCAAATCTCTATAAGCCCTAGAGCCTTTGGAGTTGGTTGCATACTCTGTAACAGGTTGTCCAAAGCTCGGACTCTCTGCTACTTTTATACTTCTAGGCACAACAATACACTCCTCACCCTCTTGCATATAAAAAAGCTTATCATGAAAGTGGTGACTCAAATCTGCTAAAACTTGCTTAGAGAGATTATTCTGCCCTGAATACATAGTAGGCAGATAACCCTTTATCTCTAGCTTAGGGTTAATAGTCTTCTTTAAAAGGCTAACCGTACTAAGAAGTTGTGCCAACCCCTCTAGTGCAAAAAATTCACACTGAATAGGGATAATCACCGAATCAGACGCACTCAAAGCGTTGATAGTAATTGGTCCTAGTGCAGGTGGAGAGTCTATTATAGTATAATCAAACTTTTCAGATATATCTTTGATTTTATTTTTAAGAACTAGCTCTCTATTTTTCTTATTTGGGTTATAAAACTCTTTTTCTATCCCTACCAATCCGATATTTGAGGGAACTAATTTGAGATTTTTTATCTCTGTTTTGATTATCACTTCTGAAATCTTCTTAGTACCTATCAATACATGATAGATATTAAACTCATAATCACCTCTACTAAAGCCCAAACTTGTTGTGGCATTAGACTGTGGGTCTATATCTATCAGAAGTACCTTTTTGCCTCTCTCTGCCAAAGATGCTGCTAGATTTACTGCTGTTGTTGTCTTTCCTACGCCACCCTTTTGGTTGGCTATGCAAATAATTTCGCTCATCTTAAACTAAATACCTTTTTATCATCTATTATCAAAGAACCATCCTCACACAAAATCGCATTTTTTAGATTAGTTTTAATATTTTCAATATGTACCGAAAATTTTCTATTTGAGTCAAATTCTATCTCAAATTGACTAAATACCTGCTTCCATTTTGGAAATTCTTCTAATCTATCTAGGTAATTTTGTAGTAATAATTTGGCTGAAATATCGCTCTGTAAAGCCCTGTAGCCATTTTGAGAAGCTTTCATATTAATACCTATTCCACATACCAAAACACCATCTATTTTTTGAGTAATCGTTCCACCTATCTTATCTCCTCCTATATAAAAGTCATTTGGCCACTTAAAGAGTATATTTTTATCCCATTGGCTCAATGTCTGCTTCATAATATAAGAGAAGTATATAGAAGCAGAAGAGAGAGGCAAATCAGACGGCAAAGACTCTATATCTACAGCAAAAGAGGCAAAAAAGTTCCCCTCTCCACCACTCCACTCATTATCTCTGCTTCCTACACCACTATACTGTTCATCTGTGATAACTGCAAAAGGAACGATATATTTATCTTTTTTGAGCATAGAGATGATATGTTTTTGTGTTGATGGTAGTTGTTTATGGTAGTGGATTTTCATAGTTTACCTTGTTTTTTGAAATACAAATAAGTGCTCATGCATAATAAGTAAAAAGTTATAATCTTTAGACCTCTTTGTCCAAAAGTCTGTAGTTTTACAATTATGTTGATGCTTTATAATATCTTCTTTGAGTTCAAAACCTACATCTAAAATTTTTTGCATTATTTTATAAGCTATTGGTTGATACATCTTTTTTCGTCTTGTATCTCCTATAAGAATGGCACAATAACGATTAGGCTTCAATACTCTATAAAGCTCTTTTGCTACTTTTCCCATCTCATTACAAAACAAATCTATATCATGTATATTAGATAAATCTTCTTCTATATTTTTATCAGAATAGTTGATAATATCAGCATAAGGTGGATGATTGAGAATAAAATCTATACTATTATCTTTGAGCATTTTCAAAAGCCTAGCGTCATTTAATTCAATTCTTATTTTGGGATTATACTCACATTCAAAATTTAAAGCCTCTTTTGTAAGTTCTATCGCATTAGGATTAATATCTAAAGCCAATAAATTTCTATTTAAAAGTTTACATTCAATAGCAGTTGTTCCTCCACCAATCATTGGATCAAGTAAATACTCACCCTCGTTTGAATACCGAAGCAATAAATTACGCACAACTTGTGGCGACCAATTACCTCTATATTCATTATTATGTGTCGCCCAATTACCACGACTAACAAAACTCCAAACTGTTGAACACTCTAATTCAAAATTTTGTAGGTTTATTTGTTTTTCTTTAGGCATATAACTTAAAGAATAATATATTTTAAAAATTTAGTTCTAGCATAAAATGCTCTACTTGTAGAACCGTGTCCTGCTCCTTTTGTTCTTGGTTGAATATATTGCCCCATTTTTCCTGTAAGTAAAGAAAATCCATTTGTATTATTAAGTAAAGTATTTCTAACTAGATTATAATCATTTTCAATTATCTTATACATATCGCTATCCAAATCAAATTCATGAATAGAGTGGACATAGCTAGGTTCATCTACATTTTCTCCAACAGTTCTTACAACAATTAACATTTTTTGTAATTTAGATAATAAATGACTATTTTTAAATTCCGTTTGTTTAATGTTATTTTCATCTATCATAGTAATAGCCATAGTTTCTTTAATAGTCCAATTACCATTTTTTAATTTTTTCAATGGAATTGATTTTAATTCCCAAGAACCAAAATCTGGAGATTGAAAAGAATTAGGAGTTAAACCTAAGTATTTCTCAAATAAAATCCCTGCCCAACCTTTATTCACTTTATTTGTATTTGGATTATATATTTGGACATTATATATATCTGCTAAATTATGTAACTCATGATTATTAACTAATGCTTTTAACTTTATAATTGCTTCTCTTCTATTCATATTTAAATTCCTCACCAAAATTTCACTAATCTTACCACGCCCACTAGCCTTACTATTGATAAACCTATTTGCTTGGACTATATTTATATCATAATCATTATATAACTCTTTGATAAATACTGTATCTGAATTACTATGAAAAACAGAACATTTTTTATTATCTAAAGCTTTAAATATATCAAATAACTCTTTTTGTCTCTCTTCTAAAAATATATTTTCATTATAAGCTGTGAAACTAGCTGTTTGATTTAGGGGATAATATGGTGGGTCAAAATATACTAAATCTTCTGCTTTTGCATTGTCCAAAACTTTGTCAAAAGATTGATTCACTATGATAGCATTTTGCAACGCTTCACTTGCTCTAAGGATTACGCTACTATCTGCTATATTTGGATTTTTATAGCTTCCTATGGGTGTATTATATTGTCCTTTTCGATTGACTCTATATAATCCATTGAAACAAGTTTTGTTTAGATATATAAACCTTGTAGCCCTTTGTAAGTCTGATAATGATTTGAAATTATCTTGCCTATCTTGCTCTCTAATTTTATAATAAAACTCTTTATTATGCTTAGATTTAAACTCTTCAAGAGATATAATTAGCTCCAAAGGACTATTTTTGACTATATTATATGTATTGATTAATTCTTTATTTATATCAGATAGGTATATATTTTTGTCTCTTAATAGTCCTCTTGAATATAACTCAAAAAAGACTGCTCCACCACCTAAAAAAGGCTCATGATAGTCCTCAAACTCTTTGGGAAATAGTGGTAATATTTGAGATAATAGTCCTCTCTTTCCTCCTACCCATTTGATAAAAGGTTGATATTTATCTCTATGAATAATACTATTTTTTAGACTCATAATATAACTCCCATCAAACTAAACTATCCCCAACTTTTATCCCTCTTCCTACACAATAAGCTTTTGCACTCATTGGCTTCTTTGATGGTGGCTGTAGCGAGGCTATCTTTAAAGCTCCTCTTTGACATCCTACTATTACACTATCGCCATCAAAACCAAGCACTTCTAAAATTTTATTATCACTATCTCTATCTACTAGTACAACTCCATCAAATTTGATTCCACCACTGCTAAATATCCCAGGCCACCCCTCAAATGCTCGGTATCTGTTATATATCAAACCTGCATCTATAAAATCTATCTCTCCATCTGCTTTTTTGATTTTTTTACAGAGTGTGGCTATCTTGTCATCTTGTTTTATAGGTAGTATATTATCATAATTTCTAATGGTGCTAAGAGTAAGATTACAAGCATCATCTGTGAGCTGTGACATAAGTGCTGATAGTCTCATATCCTCAGGAATAATAAACTCCACCATCTCCAAAATATCACCCGTATCAAGCCCCTTTTCCATCATCATAGATGTAACACCTGTGACCTCATCACCATTTAGTAGAGATTGTTGGATAGGACTAGCCCCACGATATTGAGGCAATAGCGATGCGTGTAGATTTATACACGGAGCAATATCCAATATACTCTGAGGCAATATCTGCCCAAACGCAGCGACTATGATAAAATCAGGATTAGCACTTTGGAGTGCTTCATAAATCCCCTCATCGCTCAATCTATTGGGTTGCAGTACCTCTATACTATTCTCTAATGCCAACACTTTCACAGACGGTGGTGTCAAGATACCTTTTCGCCCTACTTTACGGTCTGGTTGAGTAAGAACTAAGACTACCTCCATATCATTGGCTTCTAGTAGAGTATTTAATATCTCTCGTGCATAATGAGGAGTACCCATATAGACTATTTTTTTATTCATATTTTATTGACCTATTTTATTTTAAGTATTTGATATTTCGTAGATACGATATATTAAATTTTCAAGTGTTTGGTAGTGCCAAACCTTGTATAATGCATAACATCAGTAAGTATATACTTTTGGAGGTTAAATGTTGATGATTATCGTATCATACCCATCAAAATACACCACAGCCCCTAAGAAAGCCAATAAGAATAAAATAGTATAATATATAAATAGGCTATTAACAATGAGAAAATCAAGAGAGAAATATGGCTCTCCCATACCTTCCATAAAGCCCCTATCAACTATCCCATAACAACGATACTTTAAAACTTTAATACGATTATTAAATCCCTCCATTTCTTGTGATGATAATTTTAACTCAAATGGAGTACCTGAAATATAAGATTTAAAGCAAAAGCCTTTATAAATTTAAATATAATAAAGAAAAAACGAAAAAGGATAAGTATGACTATTACTCTAAATATTCAAAAAAACATATCAACTCCAACAGAACCAAAAAATAGATTTTCTGAATTTGCAGGGATTTGGAAAGATAGGGATATAAATATTATGAACATAAAGAGCCTATTTTTAGCTATTATTACGATTATATTAGGCATACTATTTTTTATTGAACCTATGGCACAAGATTTAAACTATCATAACTTTGCAGATAGTAGGACGATTTATAGTGTTGATAACTTTTGGAATGTTGTCTCAAATATCCCCTATTTTTTAGTAGGTATCTATGCCTTTTACAAAATGTACTGGCTAAAATCATTAAAACTACTTAGTGAAATCAAAATCGCCTATTTTTTCCTTTTTCTAGGAGTTACTTTAGTAGCATTTGGTTCAGTATATTATCACTTAAACCCCAATAATGAGACACTTCTTTGGGATAGACTCCCTATGAGTATAGCTTTTATGGGACTTTTTTCATTAGTTATTAGTGAATTTTACTCTATCAAGTTAGGCAAAGCCCTAATCTATCCTTTAGTGGTAGTAGGCATCTCATCTGTTGTCTATTGGTATGTGGGAGAGTTAAATGGATATGGAGATTTGCGTTTTTATCTATTGGTGCAGTTCTTACCCATACTGCTAATGCCTCTAATGTTTATCTTTTTTAAAGGAAGTTTTACACTAACAAGAGGATACTGGTGGTTACTCTTTTTTTATCTCTTATCTAAGATATTTGAATACTTTGATAGAGAGATATTTGAGCTACTCCACATAATATCAGGACACTCTCTCAAACATATTATCTCTGCTGTAGGTTTATCGGTTTTGCTTATAGTTTTTGAGAAGAGAGTTAGGGTGTGCAGTAAAACCAAAAACAAGGACTTCCCAATAGTATGAAAGATAAAGTATTTGATAAACCTATAGAGAAAAGTTTTGAGTTTGATGAGTCTGTGGCATCTGTATTTGATGATATGTTGAGCCGTTCTGTACCGTTTTATGATGTGGTGAGGGGGCTTATTATCTCTCTTATCCTCAAAGAGCAAAAAGATGGTAAGAGAGTTCTTGATTTAGGCTCTTCTACGGCTAAGTTTTTGCTTGATTTGTATGCCAAGATGGATAGTGATATGAAGCTCAAAGGGATAGATAACTCTAAGGCTATGCTCACTAGGGCAAATCAAAAGTGTAAGGCTTTTGGGGCTGATATAGATTTGGAGTTTGCTGATATGCTCTCTTATGATTATAGTGAGCAGGATATTATTGTAGCTAACTATACGCTTCAATTTATCCGTCCTATGCAGAGAGTTGGGCTAATCCAAAATATCTATGATGGACTTAGTGATGATGGGATATTTATCTTCTCTGAAAAGGTGGTTTTTGATGATAAGAGGCTTGATAAAGAGCTTATAGATATATATTATGAGTATAAAAAAGCTCAAGGGTATAGTGAGTATGAGATAGCCCAAAAGAGAGAGGCTTTGGAGAATATTTTAATTCCTTTTACGATAGAAGAGAATATCAAAATGTGTAAAGATGTAGGGTTTAGGAGTGTAGATACGATATTTCAGTGGGCGAATTTCGTAACTTTTATTGCTAAAAAGTGAAAATTCATAACTTGTTAGATATAATTATCAAATTTTATTATATTATAGAGGGATATTTATGAACTGGACACCTAGTAGCTGGAGAGCATTTCCAATAAAACAACAACCGACATATCAAAATCAAGAACTTCTTAAGAAAACAGAGAAGAAGCTTAGTAGTTATCCACCTCTTATATTTGCAGGAGAGGCTAGAAAACTTAAAGAGAAATTAGCAGCAGCAGGACGAGGTGAGGCATTTTTGCTTCAAGGTGGAGATTGTGCAGAGAGTTTTTCTGATTTTAATGCGACAAATATTAAAAATCTTTTTAAACTTATGTTACAGATGAATATGGTTTTGATGTATTCTACAGGTAAACCTATAGTCAAAGTAGGTCGTATCGCAGGACAATTTGCCAAGCCTAGAAGTTCTGATTTGGAAACGATAGATGGAGTAAGTATGCCATCATATAGAGGTGATATTATTAATGGTATGAAGTTTGAGGAGGAGGCTAGAGTGCCTAATCCTGAAAATATGATACGAGCTTATAATCAATCTGCTTCTACTCTTAATCTACTTCGTGCATTTGCTAGAGGAGGATTGGCTGATTTAAATAAAGTCCATCAGTGGAATTTGGATTTTATCAAAGATAATCCACTAGGCAAAAGATATGATGAGCTAAGTGATAAGATAGACCACTCTATGAAGTTTATGTCAGCGTGTGGACTCAACTCTGATACTATGCCACAACTTCATCAAACTACGCTATACACTTCACATGAGGCACTTCTACTCAACTATGAAGAGGCTTTGACTAGAGAAGATAGTGAGACTGGTCATTGGTATGACTGCTCTGCTCACATGCTTTGGATTGGTGATAGGACTAGAGATTTGAGCGAGGCTCATATAGAGTTTTTTAGAGGTATAGCCAATCCAATTGGGTGTAAGGTGGGACCAACTATGGGTGAAGATGAACTTATCGAACTCATAGATGCACTAAACCCTGATAATGAAGAGGGAAGACTTAACTTAATTGTGAGAATGGGTGCTTCAAAGATAAGAGAGTATTTCCCAAAACTACTTCAAAAAGTCAAAGACGAGGGTAGAAATGTAGTATGGTCTTGTGACCCAATGCATGGAAATGTAGAGAAAAGTAGCAGTGGATTTAAGACTAGAGATTTTGATAATATTCTCTCAGAAGTGAAGCAGTTCTTTGCTATTCACAAAGAGATAGGAACAGTACCAGCAGGTATTCACCTAGAGATGACAGGAAATGATGTTACAGAGTGTACAGGAAGTACCTCTTCACCTATCACAGCAGAAGGTTTGGGGAGTCGTTACCATACTCAATGTGACCCAAGACTAAATGCATCTCAAGCGTTAGAGCTATCTTTTATGTTGTCTGATACTATAAAAGAGTCAGAATAGAGATTTAATAATCTCTATTTTTCATCGCTTGTTGTGCTTCTCTTTGGAGCGTTTTTGACTTCATATCAGCTCTTTTATCGTGGAGCTGTTTACCTTTGGCTACGGCGATACTTATCTTTGCATAGTTTTTCTCATTAAAATATATCATAAGAGGCACTATTGTATAACCGTCTTTGTGTACTTTTACATAGAGTTTCTCTATCTGCTTTTTGTGTAGAAGTAATTTTCTCGGAGTCCTAGTATCTGGGACATAGTGTCTGTTGGTTGTCTCTAAGTGTGCTATGTGAGCGTTCATAATATGAAGTTCACCTTTGATAAATCTACAAAAGGCATCAGATAAGTTAGCTCTTTTGGCACGAAGAGCTTTTACCTCTGCCCCTGCTAATACTATTCCTGCTTCAAATTTCTCCAATATCTCATAATCAAAATGAGCTTTTTTATTTTTTGCTACTATATTAATACCCATAAGTAAAATCCTTTTTAATAGTATTATAGCATTAAAGTAATTTTATAGTATGATACATAGAAATATTTTAGTTTAATCTATAATTTAAAAGGAGATAATAATTATGAAATTTATTATTATTAGTGTAATATTAATGACGACACTATTTTCATCAGACAAAAAGTGGGAATCAAACAAAGATTGTGAAGCATGTCACTCTGAAATATCAAGTAAATGGGAGGCATCAAGACACTCAAAATCTCATTTTGATAGTAATGATTTGTTTAAGAAAACTCTTCTTTATATGGTTCAAGAGGATTCAAACCTTATTTTGAATGAACTCAAAATAAACTGTGCAAAGTGCCATAATCCAAAAATTACACAAAAGAGTGTTTCCCAGAGTGATAAGTTTCTCCTATTAATGGATTTGGATGGTGTTAAAGAGGAGTATGATAAAGTACTCAATAGTAAAAATATGAAAAATGGTATAAATTGTACTGTGTGTCACAATATAAATAAGATAGATTTTAATAAAACAAAAGGTTCTACTGGTATGGATAGTATCACATTTGGACCTTCTGGGACTATGTATGGACCATTTGATGATTCTGTATCTCCATATCACAAAACAGCCCAGAGAAAGCATTTTATTGATGATGATCCTAAGCTATGTTTTGCCTGTCACTTTAGTGGTAACAACAATAACAATGTAGAGGTCTATAGTACAGGACGAGAGTATGAAGAGTTTATTAAAGATGGTCAAAAGAGTATAGAGGGGTGCAAATCTTGTCACATGAGTAAGAAAAAGGTAGGTGTAGCCTCTAACTTCTCAAAAGTAGGTGAGAGAGCAAAAACAAGAATGGTAAGGGAGCATCGTTTTGCAAGTGTAGATAATAGTGATATTCTCAAAGAGTATGTAGAGATAAAAGCTTATGTAAAGAGTGGTAAATTTATTTTAAATATTAAAAATAATACACCACACAATCTCCCTACAGGATATGGATTACGAGAGATAATATTGAGTGTAAAATATTTTGATAGTAGCAACAGACTCATTGGTAAAGGTAAAACAACACTAGGAGCAAAATGGAGTGGAAGTAAGGGTAAATATACCATTCCTCATCTAGCTACATATAAAGGTAAAGATACAAGACTCAAAGGGCGAAGTATCAAAAAATATAAGTTTGGAATACCAAAAGGTGTTAAGCGTATAAAGTACAAAGCACACTACAAGCTTATTGGGGATAAGATGGCAAAAGAGATAGGGATTACAGACCCATTTTTTCTAAAAGACTATATATTTAAAGAGGGTAAGATAGACCTATAATACTCCTAGAGGCAGATTTCATATCTGCCCTCTATATTTTTCACATACATTTTAAACTCACATTAGAGCTATCTTGGAGCATTTTCTTCTCATTTACTACTGGTTTCGAGTAAAAATGACTTCTACTAATACCCAACAACTCTTGTATATTCATCAATTTTTACTCTGAGTACCATGAGTACGCGTTGCTGTATGTCGTTTTTTTTCTACTCATAATTTGTCCCTTATTTTATTGTCTAATTCTATCTAATTGATTTAACGCTGGGGATGCTTTGGCTCAGATTAAGCGTATATTAATATATACTAAGTATGTATTAATATCCTATAAAGTATAATATCTTATGAGCAAAATTGAAAAATTAATTGAGAAATTACGAAACAACCCTAGAGATGCAAATATTTCTATGATTAGAAAAATTTTAGATAAATATGGGTTAGAATATATTTGGGGTAAAGGTGACCATTTAAATGTGCGTCATCCTAAAATAAATTATATTTTAACCATACCAGCACATAAACCAATAAAACCTATCTATATCATAAAACTTTTGAAAATGATAGATGAAATTAATGGAGAATAGTATGAATGAAGAGATAAAAATAAGAAAATTAACAGATGATGAGGGTGGAGGGTATTTAGCAGAATATACGCATCTCAAAGGGTGTATGGCTGATGGTGAAACTAAAATTGAAGCATTACAAGAGTTGGAAAAAGCCAAAGAGAGTTGGCTTATGTCGGCTAAAGAGTTCAATATTAATCATAAAGAAAAGATAAAATATAAAAGAATTTCTGTCTCTTTCCCTGAAGCACTTTTAAATCAATTGGATAAAGCATTAAAAGAGAATTTACATATAAGCAGAAGTGCATTTTTTCAACAAAGTGTTTATAAGAGTTTGAATTTGTAGGGATGGATAGAGGATGATTATATCTAAAGGAAAAAAATGAAAGATTATTTTTGTGAACATTGCTTTGAAGATGAAAATATAAAGCAATATATTCGAGATTATGGAGAAAAAATAGAAAAAAAGCTTGATTGTAGTTTTTGTACTTTTGAAACGGAAATAGATGAATGGGATACAGATGAGTGTATTGATGAATATATTCAAAAATGTATGGAAACTTATGAAAAAGAATTAACTACAGAAGAATTTGAAGACAGTGAGATAGAGTTAAATGAACAATGTATAAAAGAGTGTAAAGTAAAATATCAAAAAATATGTGAAGATAAATTTATTAAGCCTGTATCTATTATTAAACAAGAAATATTCATTCAAAAAATAAGAGAGGTTATTCTAAAATTATATACTTATGATTTTGATGGTGAGTCTGATTATCTCTATAATAATGCAGATAAAAATGAGATTGATGAATGGTATGTTGATTCACTAATAGCAAATAATGAAGTTTATACTTTAGAAGAAATTTTTGATGGTTTAAATATAGATTTTGATGATGGTTTAAAAAATAATTTTAAAGACATCTTTAATAAACATATTTGTTCTTCAAATACTTATACATCTTATAAAGATTATGAAGAAATTGAATGGTTACGTAATGAAGATAGACTTTGGAAATATAATTGTTTATATTCTACAGATGAGTATAAACTTCAAGATTGGGAAGCATTTAGAGAACATACAAAACATAAAGCACGATATTTTGAGCATAAAGATAATAAATTTTCTGTAATTAAGACTTTAGAAGATTTTAAACCATTTTTTAAAAAGATGACTACTTCAAGTGATAAACTGATTTATCGTGTAAGACCTATCTATAAAGAGGAAGATAAAGAAGATATTAGAAAAAATCCTAGTGTAGAATTAGGAAAGATTCCACAAGACAAGCTTAAATATACAAGAAATAACCGTTTTTCTCCTATTGGTATATCTTATGGTTATTTTGCTTTTGATAAAGAAACAGCACTTGTAGAAAGTAGAGTGAAAGTAAATGATGAAGTTGGAATAGGTGAATTTAAATTAGATAAGTCCTTGAAATTAATTGATTTTACCAATGATAATTTATCCAAGTATCTTAATCCATTTTCTGATGATTTTAATATTGATTTGTATTGTACTTCTTCTTTTGTTAAATCCTTTATCCAAGATATTTCAAAACCCATTTCAGATGATGATAGTCTCTTGGAATATGTGCCTACACAAATTATGGCTGAATATATTTGGTCTATAGGTGATTATGATGGATTTATATTTGATAGTTCTCAAAAAAAGGGTGGTGAAAATATTGTGATTTTTGGAGATAATCCTCAATATGATAATTATCAAATAGCAAAAGTTACAAATATTAAATATCATTTGGAAGAGGTAAAATAATGTCAGAACTAGAAAGAATAGAACAACTAGAAAAAGAGATTAGAGAGCTAAAAGGATTGAATGATGAGGGTATTCCTACTTATAGTTTTTCTCAAATAAGGTTAGAAGAGTTAGAAAATCTTGTGGATATTGAGGAGAATATTCATAAGGAAGAGATTTTTAAAGAATGGTTTGATAATAGTATAGAAGTTTCAAAGGATAAAGTAGATTTTTTGGAAAAGCTTATTAAGAGAAATATTAAATTAATAAAATTTTATCACGAAGAGGACTTAAAAGTA
The DNA here is from genome assembly GCA_045267865.1 of Sulfurovum sp. Classification (GTDB taxonomy): domain Bacteria; phylum Campylobacterota; class Campylobacteria; order Campylobacterales; family Sulfurovaceae; genus Sulfurovum. The sequence continues at coordinate 33,232 of JASFZJ010000004.1, forward strand.
AATTTTATTATGCCTTTGGTAAATAAAATAGATTTTTTCTTATTAGATGATAATATTAGAAGCTTTGCTAATGAAAAATTGACATATAAAACAGAAAAATTTATTTTTAATGGAGAGGCTGATTTTATTTTTTCTAAAGGAATTAAAAAAGCTGAACAACCATACTTTTTTATTCAAGAGTTTAAACAAGGTAAAACCAAGAGAGACCCTGAACCCCAACTATTAGCAGAGCTTATTTCAGCTGTGGAACTTAATAATGAAATATCTATGCGAGGTGCTTATATTGTGGGGGCTATTTGGAATTTTGTGATTTTGGAGAAGTTGGGTAAAGATAAATATCAATATTTTGTAAGTGAAAATTATGACTCTTCTAAGATAGGGGATTTAAAAGGGATTTATCGGAATTTGGTGTTTGTGAAAGAGGAGATTATTAGAGAGATAGAGGGAAAAAAATGAATAAAATAAAAGGTTTTTTGAATATTTTCATAGGAGTAGTTGTTTGGATACTAATGATTTTAGTAGGTATTATATTTTATACTTTAATCTTGATTTTAATAGCATTTATAGTGATATTTCAACTACTATTTTTTGTACCATTTTTGTATTTCAAAACAAAAAGACCATTAGAAGAAGACCTTAGAGAGATAGATATTAATTCTATTGAGATTAAAGTGCGTAGAGAGATAGAAAAAAAGATATTTATCTATGAACTTGAGGGATTTGAGCCATTATCTATGTTGGAAACGCAAGTCGATGATAGTAGAGGCTATATACAAGTGATGATAAATCAAGAGTTTGGTGTATCATTAACACTTTTTTATGCTGTATTTCAAGATAAATATTCAAAATACAAGGATATAAAGATAGAATACCTAACTTTTGAGTTTGAGAATTTGGATAAAGAGTTAATTCAAATTACCAATCATAAAGGAAATAAACTACCAAGTCCAAATGGTATCAATCAATATTTTATAGATTTTGAAGGTGATGTATCTTTTCAAGAGTTGATGCTGGATATATCTAAAAGGGGTATGATAAATAAAAGTAGTAAATCTCTTGTAAGAGTTCAAAATAATACACTAAAATTAACAAAAGAAAATACTATTACTCAAAGAGACCATCTATTAGAATTGGGATATTTTATAAGAAAGAGAGATTATCTAACACTATCTCTAAAAGCCTCATTTTTATCAATCTTTAAAGGAATATTATCCTGTACAATGGGAAT
>JASFZJ010000005.1:0-45837 GCA_045267865.1 Sulfurovum sp.
CTATCCAAAACATTAAATCCTACACATTAAATACTTAACCTACCTTACCAGACTAACTCTACAATCCAAATAAGTATGGTTTTATACTTTTGATAGCCTAACATGAAAATAATAACACTAGAACAAGCAAATCAAGATTTAATTTCTTATATAAATTATACACTTAATACTCATGAAGAAATAAACATTTCTTCAACTAATGGTGCTATTATCATGATACCTCAAACTGATTATAAATCAATGCAAGAAACACTTAGACTTTTAGCTGATAAAAAATCTTTAAAGGCTTTATTAGATAGTCATTATTCAAGAGATAACAATATAAAATGTAAAAGCTACAGTGTAGAGGAAGTTTTCAGTGACCTACAAAATTAATATTCTTGATAATGCAAATAATGATTTAAATCATAAAGATAGATTAGTTTATACGATATATGAATTTAAAAAAGAGATAGATATATCTTCTTGTGTAGGGCATTATGAGTAAAATAAAAAACATACTCTTTCGTGCAGACTCATCATCTATTATTGGTACTGGACATATTATGAGAGATTTAGTAATAACTACTAAATATAAAGATGCTAATATTATATTTGCTGTTCAAGATTTAAATAAAAATAATATTAAATATTGTATAATAGATTTATAAAATAATAATGGAGTGCTTAAATGCAAACTTTTCAGTTGGAAGTAAATGATAATATATCTGATAAAATCTTGTGGTTATTAAGTAGTTTTAAAAATGATGTGAAAATAAAAAAGATTGATACAAAAAATTATAATAAACTTGAAGAAATTAAAATATCTGTAAAAACTGCATTAAAAGAAGTAGAAGAATCAAAAGAAAATAATATAAAACTAAATGATGCTTGGGATTTAGTTGATGAACTATAATATAACTACTGTAAATACATTTAGAGTAGAACTAAAAAAGTTATCAAAAAAATATAGGAATATTAAGGATGATTATAAATTTTTATTGGAAACTTTATCTAAGCCAAATGCAAAAGATATATCAGTTTATTTAGGTAAAGATTGTTATAAAATAAGATTGAAAAATAGTAATAACAATAAGGGTAAAAGTTCAGGTTATAGAATTATATACTTATTTATTGAAGAGAATTTAAATATAATATTACTTTCAATATATTCAAAATCTGATTTTGAAAATATATCTGAAGATGAGATTGATAAAAAAATATTAGAAGCTATTGAAGAAGTAAATTAATGGTTAAGAATATACTATTTAGAGCAGATTCATCATCTACTATTGGCACAGGTCATATTATGAGAGATTTGGTATTAGCTTCACAATATAAAGATGCTAATATTATATTTGCTGTTCAAGATTTAGATGGAAATATAAATTATAAGATAAAAGAAGCCAAATATAAAATAAAGATATTACAATCAAATGATATGAAAGAAGTTAATAAACTTATTATAAAATATAATATAGATATAATAGTAATTGACCATTATGGTATAGATTATAAATATGAGAAGAGATTAAAAGATAAATTTAAAGATTTAAAAATACTAAGTTTTGATGATACTTATGAGAAGCATTATTGTGATATACTTTTAAATCATAATATTAGTGGTGATAAGAAAAGATATAAAGGTTTAGTGCCAAAGTATTGTGAGCTTAGGTGTGGTAGTAGATATACATTGATAAGGCAAGAATTTTATATAGAAAAAAATAAAGTATATAAATCAAATAAGAAAAAGACTATTTTTTTGGCAATGGGTGGAGCAGATCATAGTAATATAAATATTGAAATTTTAAAAATTTTAAAACAGTTTCCAGATATAAAAATAAATATAGTTACCACAACAGCAAATAAGAACTTAGAAGAGTTAGAAAAATATTGTAAAAATAAAAAGTGGATAAAACTTCATATTAACTCAACTAAAATTGCAAAACTTATGAAAAAAAGTGATTTTGCTATAGTTACGCCTAGCGTTACACTTAATGAGATTTATTTCATGGGTATTTCTTTTATAGCTATTCAAACGGCTTCTAATCAAAAAGATATATATAATTATGTTAAAAAAGAGAAGAAATTAGTTTTAAAACAGTTTAATAAAAATAAATTAACATATCTTATAGAAAAAATACTATGAAAATCGCAATTCTAACATCACCCAATCAATGGTTTATCTCATATGCCAAGGTATTAAATATAAGTATTGAAAATTCAAGTTTATTTTTTAATCATACTGATATAAATGAATCTTTTGATATAGTTTTTATTCTAAGTTATCATAAAATAATAAGTGATGAATATTTGGCAAAAAATAAGCACAATATTGTGATACATGCAAGTGATTTGCCAAAAGGAAAAGGCTGGGCACCATTATTTTGGCAAGTTTTAGAAGATAAAAATATCATACCTTTTAGTATGTTTGAAGCTTCTCGTGGAGTTGATGATGGTTGTATTTATATGCAAAAAGATTTACATTTAACTGGATATGAACTTAATAGTGAATTAAGAGATAAACAGGCAAATCATACTATATCTATGTGTTTAGAATTTATAAATAATTATGATATATATTCTAAAGCTATAAAACAAAATGGAGAAGAAACATTTTATAAAAAAAGAGATTCAAAAGATAGTTGCCTTGATATAAATAAAACTCTAAAAGAACAGTTTAATTTACTAAGAATTGTAGATAATACAAATTATCCTGCTTTTTTTGAACTTGATGGATATAGATATATACTTAAAATTGAGCTTGATAATTGGGGGGGGTAGAACTCATTGATTTTGTAGATATGACATTATATGAAAAAGAGATGATTTTATCTTGGAGAAATGATAAAATCATTAAAAAATGGATGTATAAAAGTGAGGATATAACACTTGATAATCATCTTGAATATATAGAAACTTTAGAGAGTTCAAACTCTAAACAATATTGTGTTGTAAAAAAAGATAATATTTATATAGGTGTTGTTGATTTTACAAATATAAATTTTGAAAATAGTAGTACGGATTTTGGACTCTATGCAAACCCTTTTGAAAAAATAGCTGGAGTTGGTAGAATACTTGAAGAGATATGTATAAAATATGCTTTTAATATATTGAAACTGAATACTTTAAAGTTAGAAGTCTTTTCTGAAAATGTACAAGTAGTAAATTTACATAAAAAATTTAAATTTAAAGAAGTAGATAAAAAAGTGATAAATGGCAAAGATGTGATTTGTATGGAATTAAAAAGAAGTTAGATATAATATATAAAATAAAGGATTTTAAGAAATGAAAACTGTACAACTAGAGATTCAAAATAATTTATTTAATGAATTTATGAAGTGGTTATATAGCCATTCTCAAAATGATTTCAATATCAAATATGTAAATGAAATAAATCCAAGATATGATGAGTCAGGAATAGAATATATGGATAAAGAAGAGCAAAGAGAAATAGAAGAGATGTTGCAAAATCCAGAGTGTCATGAGATTAGTCACTCAAAAATAATACAAATAAATATCTAATATAGATGCAAAACATCAATATAACTTACTCTAAAAGTAGCAAAAAGTTCTTAGATAAAAATATAATAACAGAATAGAAGGTAGATAATCTTATCATAAAATCAATTCTTAAAATCATTTATCAAAAAGATGAAAATATCAATATTGTTAAAATGGTAAATTATAATCTAACTCATTACAGAATTAGATTTGGAAAGATTAGAATAATATTTATGCTAGTAGATGATAAAATAACAATAGTAGCAGTTAAAAATATAGATTATAGAGGGAGTGTTTATAAATAATGAAAATAGGTAAATTTGATTTAAAAGAGATAGGTAGATAAATGCGATTATCTACATTTTGTCAAAATAATATAAAAGATACTTTTAAAGAGGTATTTGGTGATGGTAAGATTTACCTTTTTGGTAGTCGTGTTGATGATTCAAGAAGAGGTGGAGATATTGATTTATATATTGATATTCCAAATATTACTTCTTTAGACGAAATATATGATAAAAAAAGTCAATTTAGACTCAAACTATATAATAAGATAGGTGAACAAAAAATTGATATAGTAGTGTCAAAAGATAAAAATAGAAGCATAGAACAAGAGATAATAAAAACGGGGATACTTTTATGAAAGATAATATAATCATAGAAAAACTTAATAAAATTTTTTATGAATGTGATAAACATATACTAAGGATAGATAGTGCTAGTAAAAAAATGTCATATTTTATGCCACTTAATAGCGATAAATTTATAGATTTGACAGAAGATGAAATAGAGCATATTGACCAATTTTTATTTAGATTTGCTAAATTACAAGATGCAATGGGACAAAAACTTTTTAAAATTATTTTATTATCATTAAATGAAGATATAGAAGGAAAAGCATTTATCGATATACTTCACTTAATGGAAAAGTTATATTTATTAGAAGATGCTAATGAATGGAGAGAATTAAGAGACGATAGAAATGAATTGTCTCATAATTATGAAGATGAACCAGAAGAGATGTCACTAGCTATAAATAAACTTTATAATAAAAAAGATATTTTGATTAAAATATACAAAAATATAAAGGAATATAATGAAAATAGGAAATTTTGATTTAGAAAAAGATGGAACATATATCATAGCAGAGATGAGTGCAAATCATAACGGTGTGTTACAAAATGCACTAGATACGATAAAAGTAGCAAAAGAGATAGGTGCAAATTGTATTAAGCTACAAACTTATACAGCAGATACAATAACGCTAGATTGTAAAAAAGATGATTTTTTGATAGATGGTGGGACACTATGGGATGGTAAAAATCTTTATGAACTCTATCAAGAAGCATACACACCTTGGGAGTGGCATAAAGAACTTTTTGATTATGCAAGAGAGATAGGTATAGATATATTCTCTTCTCCTTTTGATAAAACTGCTGTAGATTTTTTAGAACAGTTTAATCCTTCTGCTTACAAAATAGCCTCTTTTGAGATAACAGATTATGAGCTTATAAAATATACGGCTTCTAAAATGAGACCTATGATTATATCAACAGGAATAGCAACTATTGATGAGATACAAGATGCAGTAGATATTTGTAGAAGTATAGGCAATAAAAATATTATTTTACTTAAATGTACTTCGGCATATCCAGCTCCACTTGAAGAGGCTAATTTATCTATGATACCTAATCTTGCTCAAACTTTTGGAGTAATTAGTGGATTTTCAGACCATACTTTGGGTAGTGTAGCACCCATTACTGCTGTGGCTCTTGGTGCTAAAGTAATAGAGAAACATTTTATATTAGACAAATCCATTGGTGGAGCAGATGCTGATTTTTCTATGGATAAAGGAGAATTTAGTGATATGATAAAAGCTATTAGGGATGTTGAAAAGTTACTTGGAAAAATTGACTATAGTATGACTGAGAAGAAAAAGAAAAGTAGACAGTTTTCAAGAAGTTTGTATGTGGCTAAAGATATTAAAAAAGGTGATATTTTTACTGAAGAAAATATACGAAGTGTTAGACCTGGGTATGGATTGCACCCTAAGTATTTGAATGATGTTTTGGGTGGTGTGGCTGATAAAGATTATGTATTTGGAGATAGATTTGAGAGATAAATTTTTATATATAGTAGATATACGATTTAAACAAAAAAAGTTTAATATATCTACATATATTGATAAGAATTCAGAAGTTCTCTCTCTATCTCCATATTCAAGCTTTTTATTGGATAGAGATAATATAGAATATATCACATACCATGATATTATCTCTATAGAGGTATTTAAAGATAAGGTCTTAGCAGAGTATAGGAAGATAGAATATATATTAAATAACTATAGAGAATATATATTTATTTTTAGAGATATAGCAGTTATTAAGACATTTGAAATATATTTAGCAGAGTTATTTGAGTTTTTAGACTCCAAAAAGATGATGAAATATAAAATTGTCTATATCACAGATAGTAAACATGCAAATAATAGTGTAATTAGTGATAATAGTCAAAGCTATATCTATCTATATGATAAAATAGATAAGATAGTAGAGCTAAACTATAAAGTTAACTTTTTTTATAAAAGGTATCTAATATATAGTAAATTATCTCTTCTATTTTATAAAAAGAATATATTAAAAAGTTTATATCGCAGGTTTGTTAATAAATTGGAGCTTATGTATGATAATAGAAATTATAAAAAAGTATATTTAGAATTAGAAGAGTTTGATATTTTGACAAAATTAGATACCATAAAAGATATAGATAGTTTTGCTAAAAAAATGAAATCTTTATTAATAGAAAAAAATACTATCAAAGAGCTATCAAAACAGTATAGTAATATTTTAGATAACTTTAGTAGTAGCATAAATTACTCAAATACAAATCCTACTATAAGATTGCATCCATTTACATTTTTATCAAAGATGAATAACTATATGGAGATACTACTTTATGGTAAAAATAAAATCCCAAAAATATTTATGCAACATGGTAGCTATTTTCATGAAAATATTTTTTTAAAGTATGGTGAAATATATCCTGCTGATATAAATTTTGTATTTAATGATTTTACAAAAAAATTATTTGAAGATAGAGGAGCTAAAAAAGTTTATAGTGTAGGTAGTATTGATTTTAATTATCCTATTTTAGAAAAAGAAAAAGAATATGATTTTTTGTATATTACTTATTGTACGAGTTATAGTTATAGTGGATTACAGATATTTTCAGAGGATAATATTATATCCGTTGATGGAGAGAATATATATACAAGGCATAAAATAATAATTGAGTTATTTGGAGAGAGATTAACCGATAAAAGTATATGTATGAAGTTTCAATTAAATATTACATCTAATATGTTATATGTACCTTTTATAGAGTTAAGTGATAGATATAGTAATGTTACCATAGAGTTTTTTAAGCCTATATCTGATTTAATAGGAGTATCTAAATATATTATTAGTGACTACTTCTCTTCTGCGTTTATAAATAGAGAATTGCATTTTAAAAGAGATATAATATTATTTGATTATTTTTTACTTGTGTCAGATGATATGTTTGATGATATGAGTAAGATGTTTATTTTGGTTAATAGTATAGATAATTTAAAAGAAAAAATACTCAATATAGAAAAAATTACAAAAAATAGAAAACGATATGATAATATTATAGAGTATTATTCTTCTAAAAAATGTAATACTAAGAATATTGTGAGTGATATAATCAAGAAAGAATTAGGAGTTTTGTAATGTGTGGATTTATAGGATATTTTGGAAAAGAGTCTATTGATTTGGAGGAAGCTAGATTGTCTATTGCCAATCGTGGACCAGATATGAATGGAACTAGATCTGGAGATGATTGGAGAGTAGCATTTAATAGATTATCTATACATGATTTATCTGATAATGGTATGCAACCATTTGAATATAATAATATTATAGTCTATATGAATGGAGAGATATTTAACTATATTGAATTATTAGATAAGCATAAAGAGGAGTTTTCTCCTATTAGTGGTTCTGATGTAGAGATAATTCCTTTTTTATATAGTAAGTATGGAATAGACTTTTTAAATAAGCTCAATGGAATGTTTTCTATTGTTCTAATAGATAATATAGAAAATAAAAACTTTTTAATTAGAGATAGATTTGCAGAAAAACCCCTTTATTATATTAAAGATGAAGAAAATATATTATTTGCATCAGAAGTAAAAGCACTCAAAAAAATAAAAAAACTTGAAGTAGATAAGTTAAATATAAAAATCAATTTTGCTTGTTGGTTTTTACCACAACCACTATCCTTATATAAAGATACTTTTAATGTAAATCCAGGTTCTTATATAGAGTATAAAAATGGTATTACAATAGAAAAAAGATGGTACAACCCAAATATTCAAAAATGCAATAATACAGAAGAAGAGATAGAGAAAACTTTTCTAGAGCTATATAAATCATCTATAGAGTTAAGATTAAGAAGTGATGTGCCTGTAGGTGTATTTTTGAGTGGAGGATTGGACTCTACCTCTATTGCTAAATTTGCAAATGAGAATAAAGAGAAAGATTTTTTTGCTTTTGGTGCAGATATAGTAGGAAAGATAGGCATAGAATATAATAATACAGATGTAGAAATTCCTATAAAACTAGCAGATGAACTTGATGTAAGCTATAAGAAAAGTATTTTAGATTATGAATATTATAATAATAATATAGTTAGTATTGTTAAACATTATGATGAAATTTTTGTAAACTCTGGTGTTTTAGTTTTTTATGAGTTGGCAAGATTAGCTAATGAAAATAATACAGAGGTGATATTGACTGGTGTTGGTGGAGATGAACTTTTTGGAGGATATCCATGGCAAAGTGGAGTCGCTCGTAAAATAGATAAACTCTTTAAAATTACATATAACAAATTACCTTATTTTGAGTCTGTATCAAAGTTCTTTAGATTATTTAGTTATAAATTATCATCAGCATATCAACTGTTATTTGACTATTATGTATGGCATATACAGACACTCTCTATTTTTAAATATGATTTTCAAAAAGATAAAGTGATGATAGAAGCTAGAATAAGAGATAATGCTAATAAATATTTTGATATATCTCATAAACACATAGATAATGATATATATAATACTATGGGATATGCGAATACTTTTACTGTATTAGGTGCTCAAAATCATATTGTAGATATTGCAACAATGAAACATTCAGTTGAAAATAGAAGTCCTTTTTTAGACTATAGACTCTATGAATTTTTGATGAGTGTACCTGATGAAATGAAGTCACAGTATGGACAAAAAGGGCTACTTAGAAAAATACTTAAAAAGCATCTTCCAAGCTATGTAACCGAAGCCAAAAAAAGTGGTCCTACTATGCCAATAAATAGTTGGTTTTATGGAGATATAAATCAAAAAATAGAAATTTTTATTTTAAATCATTTAGATATTATAGAAGAGTATTTATCTTGTGATATAAGTAAATTAGTTTCATCTTATGGATGGATAGCCAATAAAGATAACGCATTAAAACTATTTGCGATTATTAGCTTTATACTTTGGTATAGAATAAATATATCAAAAGATATAGAAGATGAAACGATAACATTTGAAGAGTTGATGGATAATTAAATGCCAACCAGTAGCCTAAAAAAAAGATACATCATAAAACTTTTTGCCAATATAGTTAGTGGTATTATAGGAGCGATTTTAATTGCTATTGTGCCTAAGTCATTAGGACCTATTGCTTATGGACAGTTTATATATATTCAAAACTTCTTTACCCAAATTATAGGGTTTTTGGATATGGGAAGTTCTATCGCATTTTTTACTAAGCTGAGCGCTGATAATAATCGAAAAGAGTTAATTAGTTTCTATTTTTTCTACTCTTTTATAATTTTATTGCTTGTCTTATCTTTTGTGTTGGCTATCAATATTTTAGGTGTGAGTGATAAAGTATTACCAAATATTCCTAATCAATATATCATTATGGGTCTCTTTTATGGCTTTTTTGTATGGATTACGCAAATATTTACAAAAATATCGGATGCTTATGCTTTAACAATCTCTGTGGAGCTGTTGCGAATAGTACATAAGATAGTCTCTCTTTTGTTACTTCTGTACTTTATATATTTTGGTGATTTTGATTTAGAGAATTATTTTATTTTTCACTATATAGCATTGGTATCTTTTTTACTTATCTTAATATGGCTATTTATCAAAAAAGATATATTGAGAGACATAGGAGGATTATCAGCTTTGAGGTCAAAGCTTACTAGTCTTGTAAAAGAGTTTGTAGCGTATTGCCACCCTTTGGTGGTGTATAGTATTTTGAGTTTGATAGTAGGGTTTTTAGATATTTGGATGCTTCAAAAATTTGGTGGTAGTGAGCAGACAGGATTTTATGGTTTGGCTTATAGTTTGGCTGCGATATGTTTTCTCTTTACGGGTGCTATGACTCCTATTATCACAAGGGAGTTTGCCAAATCTTACGAGGAGAATGATATAGAGCAGATGAAGAAGATATTTTATAGGTATATCCCTATGCTTTATAGTATTTCTGCTTATTTCTCTATTTTTGTATCTTTTCAGAGTGAAAATATATTGATGATATTTACAGATGAGAAGTTCAAAGATGCGTATCTTGTACTAGTCATCATGGCTCTCTATCCTATTCACCAGACTTATGGGCAGTTGAGTGGTAGTATATTTTATGCCACAGGTCAGACGAAGCTTATGAGAAATATATCATTAGTTACTCAGCCTATAGGTTTATTAGTTTCAGTTTTGTTTATATATCTTTTGGATTTAGGTGCAGAGGGATTGGCGTACAAGATGATACTTATGCAGTTTATGGGAGTTAATATTCAGCTATATTTTAATGCAAAATTTTTGGGATTTGAGATGAAATATTTTGTATGGCATCAATTTTATGCTATAATCTTTTTTATATTTTTTGCTTATATTTCTACTCTTTTCATTAGCTTTGACTCTTATGTCACAGAATTTTTTGTATCAGGATTTATATACACTATTTTGGTTATAATATTTACATATATATTTCCACAAGTTTTTGCTACTAGTAGAGATGAGATAAAACAAGTTTTAATAAGGCTAAAAGATGTCATTAAAAGATAAGCTTAAAAATAATCAACTCACTATCGGTTCTTGGATAACTATAGGTAATAGTTCTGTAGTAGAGATAATGGCTACAGCAGGATTTGAGTGGCTCTGTATCGATATGGAGCATACATCTATAGATTTGGCAACTGCCAAGATGCTAATAATTACTATCCATGCAAATGATATGAAAGCACTTGTACGGGTGAGTAAAAATGAAGAAGTAGCTATCAAAAAAGTGATGGATATGGGTGCTGATGGTGTGATAGTTCCTATGATAAAGACAAAAGAGGATGCTTTGATGGCTATTGATTTTGTCAAATATCCTCCTACAGGCAAAAGAGGTGTAGGACTTTATCGTGCTCAAAAATATGGTATAGGTTTTGATGAGTATAAAAAATGGGTAGAAGAAGAGGCTGTGATAATAGCTCAAATAGAGCATATAGAAGCTGTAAAAAATATAGATGAGATTTTATCTGTGGATGGTATAGATGGTACTATTGTAGGACCTTATGATTTAAGTGGTAGTATGGGATTTCCAGGGGATTATCACAGGGAAGATGTCAAAGATGCTATCAAAAGAGTAGAAGTAGCCTGTAAAAAACATAATAAACCTTATGGTTTTCATGTGATAGAGTCAGACCCATCTAAACTTCAAGAGAGAATAGATGAGGGATGTACATTTTTGGCTTATAGCTTAGACTTTTTCTTTTTGGGAGATAGTGCGAGATATGGTAAATCATTAGTCCAAAAGCATTTAAATCAAAAAATCAATAGTTGGAACATTGTCAAACAAAAAATAAATCAAAGCGAAGCATATAATTTTAGGGAAGCTGAAATATATTTTGCTTATATTGGTCAAAATATTGGATACGAGGTATTTGGTAAAGGTGATGAGTATTTAAGACCTTTAGTAGTATTAAAAAAATTTGGTAAAAATAGTTTTTTGGGTGTGCCTTTGACTTCTAAAAGTAAAAATGGTAATTTTTATCATACCATCAACTATGGAAATAGAACAAATACAGCTCTTATATCTCAACTAAAAACATTTGATGCTAAAAGATTGAAATATAAGATAGGAAAGTTATCTATAAAAGAGTTTGCAAGATTAAAAGAGAGAGTAGTTACGATGATTAACCCCTCAGCTGAGGGGAACGGACATGCTTCATAAATGAAGTTGTCATTAATGAAGTTGTCATTTTGTAACTTAATTATATCAAATTACTAAATAAAAGTCAAGGAGTGAAATAGATGAATATTATATCAATAATACCCGCAAGAATGGGTTCAAGTAGATTTCCAGGTAAACCTATGGCTGATATACTTGGAATGCCCATGATAGGGCATGTATATAAAAGAGTTAAGATGAGCAAGATTCTTAGTGAAGTATTTGTAGCTACTTGTGATAAAGAGATATACGACTATATAGAGTCTATTGGTGGCAAGGCTGTGATGACGAGTGATTGTCACGAGAGGTGTAGTGATAGATGTGCAGAAGCTATGCTCAAAATAGAAAAAGATGAGAATATTAAAGTAGATATTATGCTAATGGTACAAGGTGATGAGCCTTTGACATTTCCACAGATGATAGATGAAGCTGTAGCTCCTATGCTTGAAGATAAGAGTATAATTATTACAAACCTTGTAGCTGACCTTGAGACTATAGAAGAGTTTAATGACCCAAACGAGGTTAAAGTAGTGATGGATAAAAATAATAATGCTCTATATTTTAGTAGAGAGCCAATACCTAGTAGAAAAAAGGGTGTACTTCAAGTACCGATGAAAAAGCAAGTTTGTGTTATTCCTTTTACTAGAGATTTTTTACTTGAATACAATGAGATGGAGCCAACACCTTTGGAGATAATAGAATCTGTTGATATGATGAGAATATTAGAAAATGGTATGAGAGTGAAGATGATAGAAACTAAGTATGAGACAAAGGCTGTTGATACTTCAGAGGATTTGGATAGGGTTGTAGGTATGATGAAGAGTGATGAGTTGTTTAAGAATTACAAATAGGAGAAAAAAATTTATGAAGAAAAAAATAAAACTTATTATATATGGTATATTAAATAAATCTTTACTATCTAGTAATATTCAAAGAAAAGAGAAAGAGTTAAAAAAGAAACTTACTAAAATAGTACCTGATTTAACTAATCAATATACAACATTTAAAATAGATATGAATAATAAATATTTAGTAAATAAAATTAGATGTCAACATTCTTTTCAGATGTCAATTGCTTTAAAAGCTATAGAATTATTGAAAATAACTAGGAGAGGGGAGGATATGGATATTAATATTGTTGATATTGGTGATTCCTCGGGTACTCATCTAATTTATCTGAATAAGTTATTAGAAAATAATAAAATAAATACTCTATCTGTAAACTTAGATCCTGTAGCTGTTGATAAGATAAAAGATAAAGGACTTAATGCTTTACTTTGTAGAGCTGAAGAGTTACATTTAAATTCTGAAGGTTTTAAGGCTGATATATTCTTATCTTATGAAATGCTAGAACATTTATTTAATCCAATAGATTTTTTACATACAATGGCTGAAAAAAGTGAATGTGAATATTTTGTAATTACAGTACCATATGTATATAAAAGTAGAGTTGCTTGTCAATTTGTTAATAATGGATTAACTGGTGATTTTCAGGCAGAGAATACTCATATATTTGAATTGTCGCCAAATGATTGGGATACTATTTTTAAATTTTCTGGATGGGAAATTGTATACAAAGATAAATACACACAATATCCAAATTTATTTCCTTTAAATATGACAAAGTATTTATGGAGAAAATTTGATTTTGATGGATTTTATGGTGTTATATTAAAAAAGAATTCAACTTATTCTAAGAGGTATTTGGATTGGTAAGTCTAAAATTTGGAATGGGTGAAGTAAGTATATCTAATGAAAATAAACTTATTGAGAGTAAAGTAATTGAAAAAATTTTTGATTGCTTATTATTTTTTGATTCAAGAGGTATAGTGGACTTATTTATTAAAGAATTAGACAAGAAAAAATTGACTTATCTAATTATCACAAGACCAAAGAATCTGACAATATTTGCTACATTATATAATTTTTTAAAATTAAATCCTAAATTAAAATTTAGAAATCTTATCACTAATTTAGGTTTTGTAGATTGTACGCCTAAAAAACAAAAAAATATTGATGATATAGTCGTACAAATAGAACAATTTAGCAATAGTAATTATAGTATAATAGAACATGAAAATTATGAGTTAAGTCATGGAAGTATGGAGCTTTTAAAAAGTATAAAATATTCTAAAAATTATATAAAAGAGATAAATAAAGTATTTAACAAAAAGTTTTATAAATGCTATTTTATAAATACTCCAATAGTATCAAAAGATATGAAGATGAATAGAAAAAGACCTGCTTCTTTTTTTACTCAATTATATAAAACAAATGAATTGATAAATGATTTGGTTACTTTAAATGTAGAGAAAAATATATTGATAGATATAAAAGATTTACATTATACATACGATGGTGTTCATTATACAAAAGAGGGACATGAAATAATTTTTAATAAAATAAAAGAGAGTATAAATTTATGAAAATAACAGCAACAAGTCCAAGTTTTTCCAAAAATATAACTTTACAACAAGAGATATATAGATATTTCCCAAATGCAAAGCTTAATTTAAAGGGTATTAGATTTAATCAAGACGAACTTATAGAATATATAAGAGATGCTGATGCTATAATAGTAGGACTTGAAATTATTGATAAAGAAGTGCTAGATAAATGTCTAAATCTTAAAATAATATCTAAGTATGGAGTAGGGCTTAATAATATTGATTTAGTAGAGTGTAAAAAAAGAGATATAAAAATAGGCTGGACTGGTGGAGTAAACAGACTTTCAGTTGCAGAGATGGCTCTGGGATTTATGCTTATGTTTAGTAGAAATCTATTTATGACATCTAATGAACTTAAAAATGGTACTTGGAATAAGATGGGTGGATTTCAGTTAAGTGGTAAAACTGTTGGAATTATAGGTGTTGGATATATTGGTAAAGAGCTTATACGACTACTTCAACCATTTAATTGTCAAATTTTGGTTAATGATATTATAAATCAAGATGAGTATTATAGAAATAATAATCTTCAAGAGGTATCAAAAGAGGAGATTTATAAATATAGTGATATTATTACTATACATACCCCACATAATGAAAGCACAAATAATATGATAGATTTATCCGTATTAGAGAGTATGAAGAGTAGTGCTTATATACTCAATACTGCTAGAGGTGGAATTATTAATGAGAGTGATTTGAAATATGCTTTACAAAATGGTATTATAGCAGGTGCTGGTATAGATGCTTATGTGCAAGAGCCTCCTACCGATAGTGAGTTTATAGAGTTACCAAATCTTATCTGTACTCCTCATATTGGTGGTAATGCTGTGGAAGCTGTTGAGGCTATGGGAATGAGTGCTATACAACATCTAAAGGAATTTTATAAATTATGAAAAATGTAGTTATTTTTGGTGGTAGTGGTTTTTTAGGCTCTTATGTAGCAGATGAGCTTACGAGAAGAGATTATAGCGTGACTATTGCAGATATAAATAGTTCACCATTTTTAAAGTCTAGTCAAAAATTTAAAAAAATAGATATTTTAGATATTGAGAGTATAAAAACTATTATAAAAGATGCCCATATAGTCTATAACTTTGTAGCTATTGCAAATCTTGATGAGGCTATACACGACCCAATAAATGCTATGCGTATAAATGTAATGGGTAATCTAAATATACTAGAAGCGTGTAGAGAGCAAGGGAATATAGAGAGGTTTGTATATGCAAGTAGTGCGTATGCTCTGAGTAGTGAGGGGTCATTTTATGGTATTAGTAAACAAAGTAGTGAGAAGCTTACGGAAGAATATTATAAGAGATATGGACTCAAATATACAGTAATACGATACGGCTCACTCTATGGAGAGAGAGCTAGTCATAATAACTATATATATAATTTACTCAAAGATGCTCTTCAAAATGGAGAGTTGCACTATAAAGGTGATGGTGAAGATTTGAGAGAGTATATACATGCAAGTGACGCTGCAAAACTCTCTGTAGATGTGCTAGAAGATAGTCAATATGAGAATGAACATATAATACTTACAGGTACAGAGAGACTTAAACGAATAGAGCTACTTACTATGATAAATGAGATAATGCAAAATAAGTTAGAGGTCAAACAGATATCTGATAATAATCTAGGACATTATAAAATAACTCCATACTCATATCACCCAACAGTAGCCAAAAAGCTTGTAGCAAATCCATATATAGATTTGGGACAAGGGTTATTGGAGTGTATTCAAGAGATACATAAAGAGTTAGAGGCTTAAATGATATTTTTATCTTATATTCTAAATGAACAAACGCCTACTTATGGAAATAGAAATAGATTTGAGGCTATCAAAAAGAGTGATATATCCAAAGGTGATGTAGCCAATGATACTACTATATCAACTACTGTTCATATAGGAACGCATATAGATATGCCTTATCATTTTTATGAAGATGGACAGACTATAAAAGATTTTGATGCTGACTTTTGGATATTTAAGAAGCCTTTAGTTATTGAGATAAGACAAGATGAGTTAATAATAAATGAAAAACTAATAGAAGAACTAAACAATATTGAAGATACTGGCTTTGATATTGTAATAGTTAAAACAGGTATTTGTAATATAAGAGATGAAGATAAATTTTGGAAGAATAATTATGGTTTTCATCCTGATATTTATGATTATCTTATATCAAACTTTCCAAGTATTAGAGTTATGGGGTTTGATAGTATATCTGTATCTAGTTTCGCTAATAGAATGTTGGGGCGTGAAGCACATAAATCTTTCTTAAATCCACAAAAACCGATACTACTACTTGAAGATATGGATTTAAGAGATATAGATAAAAATACAAATTTTAATGAGATAATAGTATCACCTCTTAGAATATCTAATTGTGATGGACTGCCTTGTACAGTATTTGGAGTAATTGATGATTAAGAGTATATTATGGGATTTTGATGGTGTTGTTTTTGATAGTATGAAGATAAAAGCAGATGGCTTTATGGAGTTATTTTCTGAGTATGATGAGGTATCTTTAAAGTTACTCAAAAAGTATCACTATAATAATGGTGGAGTATCAAGATTTGAAAAGATTAGATACTTTTATGAAAGAATAATAAAAGAGAATATTGATGAGTCTCAAATCTTAACTCTTGCAGATAAATTTGCTAAGATAATAGAGAGTAAACTATATAATAAAAGTAATTTAATCGTTGAAACAGTAGAGTTTATAAAACAAAACTATCAAAAATATAATTTTCATATCGTTTCAGGTGCTGAACATAGAGAACTAAATAATTTATGTGATACTTTTGAATTAACTCAATATTTTATATCTATAGATGGAAGTCCTACTCAAAAAGATACTTTAGTGAAAAATGTTATAGAAAAATATAATTATAAAAAAGAGGAGACTATTTTGATAGGGGATGCTATGACTGATTATAATGCTTCTATGAATAATGCTATTAACTTTTATGGGTATAATAATAGTGATTTAAAGAAATTTGATAACTATATAGATAGTTTTAAGGAGTTTAAACTTTGAATCCAAAAGAGTTAGAGCAATCATATCAAGATAACAAGAATATTTTTCATAAATATATAAATAATATTAAACGCAAATCTAAATGGGATATATTTACTATTATAAATCCCACTTTAATAAAAAATCCTTATGGAAGTTTTTTCCCAAAAAGAGTTTTTCTCAATGATACTAAAACTTCAAATAAAACTATACTCTTTATTAAAACTACTTTTAGATTTTATCTAAAGAATTTTTATCTTTTAGTATCTTATGTTATAGCTTTTATACTATATAAAATATATTATACAAAAAAGCCAAAGGGTGCTACGGAAACTATAATTGATATATTTATACTTGTAGATAAAACCAACCAAAAAGGTAAGTTTAGTGAGAATTATCTTGATGGAGTATATCAAGAGTTGGATAGATATAATAGTAAATATGCTATTTTACCAAGACTCTATGGAGTTGGTAAAAATCCATTTAAATTAAAACAATTTTTTAAGATACTTAGTAGTGATAAGAGAAATTTTATATTTGAGTATGAGTTACTTAAATTAAGTGATTTTTTGAGACTATTGGGACTTATTATAGTTTATCCTTTTAAATTATTGAGACTATTACAAAAAGAAGATAATAATATAGATAAGATATTTAATCAATCTCTACTAGAAGATATAAAATATTTTAGTTTTGATAGTCTCACTAGATATATATTAGGGAAAAATATATCAAAAATTAATTCTATCAAAAAAATATACTCATGGAGTGAGTTTCAAGTAATTGAGAGAAGTTTTAACTATGCTGTGCGAAATAGTAATGCTAATATAGAGATAGTAGCACTACAATTTTATCTAAATTATGAGATATATTTTAATGCCTTTGTAGATGATTTAGATTATGATATGCTCTCCTCTCCTCATAAAGTTTTGGTAAATGGTAGATATTACATTCACAAAAGAGATAGAGTTAAATATGAGATAGGAGTATCTTTGAGATATAAAGATATTTTTTTATTTGATGGTATCAAAGAAGTCAGAGATATACTGCTTTTAGGCTCTTATATAGAGTCTGATACCAAATATATGTTAGAATGCACTAAAGATTTTGATAGTGTGATATTCAAAAATCATCCAGCTGTAGATATAAAAAGATTAGGAACTATTCCTCAAAATATAACTATATCAGATGAGAACATATATAAACTATTTGAAAATACAAAGTTAGTAATAGCAACAGCATCAGGTACGGCAGTTGAAGCTGTGGCTTGTGGATTATCTGTGATGGTTATAGCAAGTAATGATAACTTAACAGCAAACCCACTAGTAGAGTATGGGAAACATCAAGTTTGGGATATAGCATTTAATAAAAATGATGTTAAAATTTTAGAGAATAGACTCACAGAATATAGAAAAACAGATACAGAAGAAATAGCAAAAATATCTAAGTGGTATAGAGATAATTTTTTTGTAGAACCAACAAAAGAGAAGATAATAGAAGTATTTGAACTTCAGAATGGAGATAAAAAATGAAAATAGCAATAGTAGGCACAGGGTATGTTGGGCTTAGTAATGGCTTACTTTTAGCTCAATATAATGAAGTAGTAGCACTAGATATTATACCCGAAAAGATCGAAATGCTTCAAAATAAAATATCTCCTATCGAAGATAAAGAGATAGAGGAGTATCTCCAAAAAGATAACCTCAACTTTAGAGCTACTCTTGACAAGAAAGAGGCTTATGAGGATGCTGATTTTGTAATTATCGCTACTCCTACAGATTATGATACCCAGACAAATTATTTTGATACTAAATCAATTGAGTATGTTATCGCTGATATTTTGGAGATAAATCCAAATACTACAATGGTAATTAAATCAACAATACCAGTAGGTTATACCAAAAAGATAAAAGAGAGGTTTAATACAGAAAATATTATATTTTCTCCTGAGTTTTTAAGAGAGGGATATGCACTCTATGATAATCTATATCCTAGTAGAATTATAGTGGGTGAGAAGTCAGACCGTGCCGTTATATTTGCAGGACTTTTAGAACAAGGTGCAATAAAGAAAGATATTTCAGTTTTATATACAGATAGTACAGAAGCAGAAGCTATAAAGCTATTTTCAAATACATATCTTGCAATGAGAGTAGCATACTTTAATGAGTTAGACTCTTATACAGAGAAGTTTAATCTCAATACAAAAGATATTATAGATGGAGTAGGATTAGACCCTCGTATTGGTACGCACTACAACAATCCTAGCTTTGGATATGGTGGATATTGTCTGCCAAAAGATACAAAACAGTTAAAAGCCAATTTTAAAGATGTCCCAAATAGTATAATAACGGCTATAGTTGATTCTAATGAGACAAGAAAAGATTTTATTGTCTCTCAAATTTTGGATAGAAATATATCTAAAAAAGATGATTTTCAAAATAACTTTACGGTAGGTATATATAGACTTATTATGAAAAGTGGTAGTGATAACTTTAGAAGTAGTGCGATACAAGGAATTATTGAAAGATTACAAAAGAAGAGTATTAAAGTTGTGATTTATGAACCACTATTAGAAGAAGATTTCTTTCATAGATTGGAGATAATAAGAGATTTTAATCAATTTAAATCTATATCAGATATAATAGTAGCTAATAGAGTTGATGAGATATTAGAAGATGTCAAGAAAAAAGTATATACAAGAGACATATTCCATAGTGATAAATAAGAGAGCTTATAATGAATAGAAAAAAGATATTAGTAACAGGTGGAGCAGGATTTATAGGAAGCCATCTTTGTGAACAATTATCAAAAGATAAAAATAATGAGGTTTATAGTTTGGATAACTACTTTACAGGTAGTGAAGAGAACCATGTAGCCAATGTAACTTATATTAGAGGAGATACGGTTGATATATCTTCGTTTATTACATTTAATCCTGATATGCTCTATCATTTAGGAGAGTATAGTAGAGTTGAGCAGAGTTTTGATGATATAGAGAAAGTTTGGAGATATAATAAAGATGGTATTTTCGCTGTTTTGGAGTTTGTACGAAAAGCAGGATGCAAGATATTATATGCAGGAAGTAGTACAAAGTATGGAGATGGAGGATTAGGACGAAGTGCTTCACCTTATGCTTGGACGAAAGCTTCAAATACAGAGTTGGTGATGAACTATGGTAATTGGTTTAATGTACCTTATGCGATAACATATTTTTATAATGTTTATGGAGATAGAGAGATACAAACAGGAAAATATGCCACACTTATAGCACTTTTTAAAGAAAAAATGAAAAATAATGAACCACTTACAATAGTAACTCCTGGGACACAAAAAAGAAATTTTACTCATATAGATGATATAATTAATGGCTTAATATTGGTAGGTGAAAATGGCTATGGAGATGAGTTTGGGATAGGAAGTGAAGAGGCTTTCACTATATTAGATGTAGCCAAAATGTATGATGGTAAAATTGAGATGTTGAGCGAACGAAAAGGAAATAGAATGAGTGCAGATGTGATGACTCAAAAGACCAAATCATTAGGTTGGAGAGCTACTAAGACTCTAAAATCTTATATAGAAGAGAGTAGGAGTAACAATTGGAATTAGTATCTATAGTCGTTCCTCTTTATAATGCAGAAAAATATATAGGTGAGACCATATCATCTGTTATAGCTCAAACTTATAAAAATTGGGAATTAATAATTGTTGATGATTGTTCTACTGATAATAGTATAGAAGTTATAGAAGAGTTTACAAAGATAGATGATAGGATAAAATTAATTAAATCAACAGCTAACTTTGGAGGACCTGCCAAACCTAGAAATATAGGTGTAGAGAATAGTAAAGGTAAATATATAGCATTTTTGGATGCTGATGATGTTTGGATTGAGGATAAGCTTAAATCTCAACTAAAGGTGATGCAAGAGGGAGGATATAACTTCTCTAGTACATCAGCATCACTTATAGATAACAACTCAAAAGATATAAGTAGCAGATATAGACTATTAAGTTTTTTTAAAAAAAGAACACCAAAAACTACACTATGTGATTTTATAAAACATAGATTTATCGCTACTTCATCTGTTTTGGTGGAGAAGAGCCTAATTATTCCTTTTAGCGAAGATAAAAATTTGGTATCTGTGGAAGATATGTATGTTTGGCTAAGACTTTTGGATAATAGTATGGTAAAATATATCTATATGGATAACTTCTCTTTAAAATATAGAATACTATCCTCCTCAATATCCCAAAGAGATATTAAACATAAACAAGATAGTAAGGCTAACTTATCTATCTTACAATTTATAGTAGAGAGTGATAATTTTCAATATATCCCTTGTTTTTATAGACAAATTATGAAAACAATTATGGTTAACTTTATTAAAAGTATAATAGGAAGGTAAGTAGTTTGAGAGATAATATATTAACTTTAATTATAGGTAAGAGAAGCAATCTGTCATCTCATCTAAATAGTGCCATAGATAATATTCTATTAATTTCAACAGAAGATATAGAAAAGAGCTTTAATGAGTTAGGGTTAAAAAGTAATGCTCCTATAAATATTATTTTTAATAATTTTCAAACATCTACTAAGTTAAATAGTTTAGATACACCTACAGAGTATATTTCTAAATCAATTTTATCAACTGCTAAAGTTTTGGAGTATATTAAAAATAATAATTTAAAGATAAATAAAATTATTTATACAAGCAGTAGCTCTGTTTATGGAAATAATACATTTTGTAGTGAAGACGATGACCTAAATCCATTAAGTCTTCACTCTGCACTAAAGATAGCAAATGAAAAGATGATAGAGAAATTTTCTGTAGATAATAATATAGACTACACAATAGCTAGAATATTTAATATGTATGGAGGAGATGATAGTTTCTCTATTATCTCAAAAATTATTCTAGCTTATAAAAATAGTGATAGCATTTCCTTGGTAAATAGTGGAAATAGTGTAAGAGATTTTATAAGTATAGATGATGTTGTAAAGATATATGATATCCTACTCAAAATAAAAGATATAAAAACTATAAATATAGGAACAGGTATGGGAGTGTCTATAAAGAGTATATTAAAAAAATTAGAGAAGAGAGATATTGTTATAGATAGTATAAATATTTTTAGAGATGAGTTAAAAGTATCAACGGCTGATAATAGTAAACTACTTTCATTGATAGGTGATTACAGTTTTATGGATGTTCATGAGTATATAGAGGAGGAAATATTATGTTAAATAATAGAGTATTGATTTTGGCAGATCCAAATTCTATACATACCAAAAAATGGGCAGAGGGTTGGAATATGTTAGGCTATGATACTGCAACTACAGGACTATCTAAAAACAATTTTGATAATAAACTTGTATTTGAAGCTAATATAGATGTATCAGGAGGCAATGGAAAAGAGTATCTAAAAAATATTTTTAAATTTAAATCTATACTAAAAAAATATAATCCAAAGATTATAAATGTCCACTATATGACAAGTTATGGATTGATAGGTGCTTTAATAAAAAGAAAAAATGATAAGATTATTCTCTTTTTAATGGGTGATGATGTTATGATTAATCTAAATAAAAGTTATATATATATTTTATTGGCTAAATTTATATTAAATAGAAGTGATTTATTGATTTCTTCTTCTTCTGCCATGACAGAAAGATTATTAAAAGAATTTCCACTCATTGAAAATAAAATATTAACACAACAATATGGTGTAGATACAGATATTCTGAATACATTTTCTCAAAATAAAAAAAATATTGATATTTTGACCAATAGAGGATGGGTTAAAAATTCAAATTATGAAATTCTTCTAAATGTATTAGATAAACTTTCTTATAGCAAGGCACTTATTGGATTTCAAGAAAATGATTATACAAAAAATCTTATTAAAAATTATTCTAAATTAAAAGAAAATATTTATCCTCAAATATCTTATGCTAAAAATATGAAAATAGTAGGAGAGTCAAAAATATTTATTTCCTTAACTAGCTCAGATGGTTTATCCTTATCTATACTTGAAGCTATGTATTTAGGAGCAATACCTATTGTATCTGATTTAAAAGCAAATCATGAAATTATAGAAGATGGAGTTAATGGATTTCTTATTCCAGTCAATAGTAATATATTACTAGAAAAAATTCATTATGTCTTATCTCTTGATGAAACAGAGTTGGAGATAATGAGAGAAATAAATAGAAAAATTATAGATAAAAATTTTAATATGAGAAATAATTTTAAAAAAATAAATACTTTGCTAAAAAGTATTTCGGTATAACAACATAAGGCTTAAAATATGTGTGGAATAAGTGGCATAATAAACCAAAGTACAAGAGAAGTTTCCCATCAAGATATAGAAACAATGAATAATCTCATATCTCATAGAGGTCCTGATGGAGAAGGATATTTTTATAAAGATAATTTTGCCTTTGGACATAGGAGATTAGCAATCTTAGACCTTAGTAGTGACGGGCATCAACCTATGAATTTTCTTGATAAATATACGATAACTTATAATGGTGAAATTTATAATTATTTAGAAATAAAAGAAATTCTTTCAATGAATGGTTATATTTTTAATACTCATTCAGATACAGAAGTTATTTTGGCTAGTTATGATAAATGGGGAAAAGATTGTGTTAAACAATTTAATGGAATGTGGGCTTTTGCTATTTATGATAAAGGAAAAAATATAATTTTTTGTAGTCGTGATAGATTTGGTATTAAACCTTTTTATTACACTAATATTGATAATAAGTTTATATTTGGGTCTGAAATAAAACAGTTATTAGAATTTTATGAAGATAGATTTGTAAATAAAGAAGTTCTTATGAGTTATTTAGTATTTTCATTAGAGGAGTATAGTAATGAAACATTTTTTGAGAATATTCTTAAATTACCACAGTCTCATAATTTAATTTATGAACTCTCTACACACACATATACTATTGAAAAATATTTTAATATAAGTATAGATAATCAACTAAAAGATATAGATGAAAATTTAGCTATAGAAATTTATAAAAAAAGCTTTTATAATTCAATTAAGTTAAGATTGCGTTCAGATGTTAAAGTTGGTACTTGTCTTAGTGGAGGATTAGATAGTTCAGCTATAGCTTCTATAGCTGGAAATATATACAGAGAAAAAACAAATCAAAAGTTTACAGCTATACATGCTAAATCAATTGAAAAAAGTACGGATGAGAGTCATTATGCGATTGATGTATCTAATCATTCTGGATTAGATTTGAAAATTGTTGAGCCTACAAATGATGATTTTATTGAAAATATTGATGAAGTAATTTTTGCACAAGAAGAGCCTTTTGGAGGACCATCTATTTTTATGCAATATTTTGTAATGAAAAAAGCAAAAATGGAAAATTGTAAAGTGATGTTAGATGGACAAGGGGGGGATGAAACACTTCTTGGTTATAATAGATATTATATTTTATATCTAAAACATAGTAAATTTATAAATTTATTAAAAGATATAAAAGATATAAAAAATAAATCATCTCAGAGTTTACTAAAAATAGCTTATTACTATTTTGGTATGACATTTACTAAATTAAGAATATTTTTACATAAAAAAGAGTATAAATTCTTAAATGAGGAGTATATGAAATATCTGAATAATGAAATTATTTTAAAAATAACCAATAGTAGTAAAGATGATAAAGAGTTGCAAATTTTGGAGATAATGCAGACAAATGTACCAATGCTTTTAAAGTATGAAGATAAAAATTCTATGAGAAATTCAATTGAAACACGATTACCATTTTTAGATTATCTTTGTGTAAATACAGCAATTTCTTTACCTATAAGTATTAAGTTGAAATCTGGATGGAGCAAATATATTTTACGAAAAGTCATTAGTAATATACTTCCCAAAAATATTATTTGGAGAAAACAAAAATTTGGTTTTGAAGCACCTACTTCTATTTGGCTTGAAAAATTTAGAGATGAAATGGATAAGTCTATTAATGAATCTATAATTATTAGTAAAATAACAATCAATTTAGATTTGAAAAATATAAATGATAGACAAAAATGGAAGTTATTTAATATTGCAAAGTGGGAAAGTATATATAATGTCAAAATTAAGTAAAAGATATTTTGGAATTACTCAATTAGATTTAATAGCATAAGCTTGAAGAGGATATAATATTTTTATTAGAATGTTGAGTCGAGCTAAATAAAATTAGTTAATAACAAAAGATAATTATAAGGTAATAGTATGAAAAAAATAGAGACGATAGGATTGATAACTTATCATTTTCCACATTTAAAAACAGAACAAGTAATTGGAGAACCAAAGATGAGGATGAAAATAGAAACATAAGTTAAAATGGTTAGGATGTTTGATAGCTATATAGAGCAATTTAATACAAAAGGTAGAAAATAGTGTTAAGTAAATTTAAGATAGTATATGTATTGGCACCACATACTGATGATGGTGAACTGGGAGCTGGTGCTACAATAAGTAAACTTATAGAGAGTGGATCAGATGTTTATTATTTTGCTTTTTCGACAGCAGAGGAGTCTGTACCTGATGGATTTCCAAAGGATATACTTAAAACTGAAGTTAAAAGTGCCACCACAAAATTAGGAATAGATAAAGATAAACTTATTATATATAATTATAGAGTAAGAAAGTTAAACTATGCAAGGCAAGAGATTTTAGAAGATTTAATTATTAAGCGAAAAGAGCTACAGCCTGATTTGGTTTTGATGCCATCATTGAATGATATTCATCAAGACCACTCTACTATCTCACAAGAAGGACTTAGGGCTTTTAAAGGAACAACTATTTTAGGTTATGAGCTTATTTGGAATAACCTTACTTTTAATACCACTTCTTTTGTAAAGTTAGAGAAAAAACATATACAAGCCAAATGTGATGCACTCAAAGCCTATAAATCACAAGCAGGGCGTGATTATATGAGTGAAGAGTTTATCTTTGCTTTGGCTCGGACAAGAGGGGTACAAATTGGTTCACAGTATGCCGAGAGTTTCGAGGTGATACGATGGGTGATGTAAGGGCTTCTGAAATTGCGTTTTTTTTAGAGTCTAAGCTTTTAGGAAAAGAGATAACACTCCAAGGGGTATCAGCCCTAAATGCGTTAGAAGCCTATAGTTTAAGTTTTTGTAAAGCCAAAAATATAGAGAGTGATAAAGCAGTTCTAATCTTAGTTCCTTTAAATTTTTCTTATAAAGAGAATAGTAATTTTTCGGTGATTAAAGTATCAAACCCTCGTTTGTCTTTTGCCAAAGTTTTAGCAAATTTTTTTACTCCAAAGAATGAATCAAGTATAGACGAAAGTGTAAAAATAGGAAAAAATGTGAGTATAGAAAAAAATGTGAGTATCGGTGCGTATACTGTCATAGGTAGTCATGTACACATTGCTGAAAATACGCAAATTTATAGCCATGTTGTCATTGCTGATAATACAAAAATTGGAAAAAATTGTTTAATTAAATCTTCTAGTGTTATTGGAGAGGAGGGCTTTGGTTTTGATTTTGAAGAAGATGGCAGACCTATACGCATACCTCATCTAGGGAATGTAAGTATTGGAAATAATGTAGAAATTGGTGCAAAAAATACCATTGCAAGGGCTACTTTAGGTACAACACGCATAGAAAATCATGTGAAAATAGATGACCAAGTACATATTGCCCATAACTGTTTTATCGGAGAAAATACACTCATTACTGCTTGTGCTGAAATTAGTGGTTCTGTGCATATTGGTAAAAACTGTTGGATAGCACCTAATGTATCTATTATTCAAAAGGTTCATATTGGTGATAATGTGACCATAGGTATAGGTGCGATAGTCACTAAAGATATAGAAGCAAATAAAAAAGTTATGGGGCTTGAAAGTCTTGAACTTCGACCTTTGATTAAGGTAAAAAAAAGAATAGCTTATGGTAAGTAAGAGTAATAATAAGCAAAAAAATATTTGGATACTTAGTCAATACACAGGTTCACCTTATCATGGTATGAATTATCGTGCTTATTATTTAGCAAAAGAGTTTGTTAAAAAAGGGCATACTGTTACTATTTTTGCAGGGTCTTATTCTCACTTATTTATGAAAATTCCAAAGATAAAAGGCTCATTTACAAAAGAAGAAATAGATGGAATTAATTATATATGGGTTAAAACACCAAAATATAAAAGTTCAAAAAGTATTATGCGTGTTTTTTCTATGTTAGTTTTTATGTGGAGACTTCTTTTTTTTAAGACGAATAGTATAGCAAAGCCTGATGAAATTATTATATCTTCTTTGTCTCTATTTCCTGTGATTAATGCTTATATTTGGTCAAAAATATTTAAAATAGGCTTTATTTTTGAAATAAGAGATATTTGGCCTTTGACCCTTGTAGAAGTGGGAGGATTTTCTAAGTATCATCCTTTAGTTGTCTTTTTAGGCTTTTTTGAAAAATTTGGTTATAAAAAGGCTAAAGCTGTTGTTTCTGTTTTACCTAAGGCGTATTTACATACAGAAAAAAGAGGTATGGCAAAAGAGAAGTTTAATTATATTCCTAATGGAGTTTTACTTGAAGAGGTTTCTAACTTTGAGCCTATTAGCAAAGAGGTAGAAGCTCAAATTCCTAAAGATAAGTTCATTGTAGGTTATTTAGGAACTTTGGGTATTGCCAATGCTTTAGATACTCTTTTAAAATCAGCAAAAATAGTTAAAGATAATAAACATATTCATTTTTTACTTGTGGGTAAAGGGGATGAAAAAGCTTTGCTTGAAGCGTATGTTTTAAAAAATATGCTTTCAAATGTGACTTTTATTGATGCTATTGCCAAAATTCAAGTTCAATCTATACTGAGTTATTTTGATGTCTGTTATATTTCAGCCAAGAAAAAAGAGATTTATAAATATGGAGTATCTCCTAATAAGCTTTTTGATTATATGTATGCGTCTAAGCCTATTTTATATGCTATTGAATCAGGAGAAAATCTTGTGGATAAAGCCCATTGTGGGTTAAGTGTTAAAGCAGAAGATAAACTATTATTATCTGAAAAAATTCTTGAAGTTTCATCAATACTTAGTAAAGAATTAGATAAAATGGGTGCAAATGCAAAAGATTATGTAATAGAGCATCATAGCTATGAGACTTTAGTACAATCTTATATTCAACTAATGGAGAAAAGATAAAAATATGGAAAATAAAAAATTAGAATTAAATACGGTTTTAGGTTTAATGCTTATTGCTTACGCCTTTAGTATTTTAGTTAGAATGATATGGGTCTATCAATTTAAAGATACGGTAAGTTTTTATTGGCTTGATCAACTTATGATTAATACAAATGATGGTTATATTTTTGCATCAGGTGCAGAAAATTTTCTCTTTGGATTGCATGAAAATAATCCTCGTATTCCATCTATATTAGAGCATGGTATAATATTTCTCACTGTATTATTTGCCAAAATTACACCATTTTCAATGGAGACAATTATTCTTTATATGCCTGCTGTTATCTCATCTTTGGTTGTGATACCTATTATCTTGATAGCGAGGCTCTACAAAATGGCACTTTGGGGCTTTTTTGCAGCACTTTTAGGAAGTATCGCTTGGAGTTATTATAACCGTACAATGGTTGGCTATTATGATACAGATATGTTCTCTGCTATGGCACCTATGTTTATATTATATTTTTTGATGAAGAGTACAGTAGATTTTAATCTAAGGAGTGCTTTATATGCAAGTCTTTTTATAGCTATCTATCCATTTTTATATGATGCAGGGAAGTCTTTAGTCTATGCTATGGGTATTATGTATGCTCTTTATCTAATATTCTATCATCGCAAAGATAATATTACTTATCTATCATTAATTCTAGTATTTGTAGCTCTTTTACCTTTTCATCTTGCTACTCCATATAACTATCTTGCTAAGATTATTTTACTATTAGTTTTATATTTTATTCTAAATAGGGTAGCAATAGAACAAAAAATACTTATATTATTTTCAGGGATAGTATTTCTACTTTTTTTATTTTATGGAAATGTATTTAATCTTATTTTAAATAAAGTAATGGGATATATAGTTACAGGAACAGCTACCGAGGGATTACACTTCTATGGAGTTAATCAGACTGTTAGAGAGGCTGGAAAGATACCTTTTGAGATGTTTGCTAAAAGAATATCAGGCTCAGAGGTAGGAGTAGCAATAGCTCTTATTGGATATATGGCTCTTGTCTTTAGGCATAGAGCATTTATATTAGCTCTTCCTCTTATTGGTATAGGTATTTTTGCACTTTGGGGAGGGTTACGATTTACGGTGTATGCTGTGCCAGTTGCTGCTATGAGTGCTATTTATCTATTTTTTGTACTATCAGAACTTATCAAAGATAATAGATTTAAGTATCTATTTATTATCTTTGCCACTTCTGCTATGATATATCCAAATATTACACATATTATAGGCTACAAAGTGCCAACTGTACTTAATAAAACAGAGGTTCAAGATTTAGATAAACTCAAAAATATCTCAACTCCAAAAGATTATACTCTTACATGGTGGGATTATGGTTATCCTATTTGGTATTATTCCAATACAAATACTCTAATTGACGGTGGTAAACATGATAATGATAACTTTATTATATCAAAAATTATGCAGAGTTCATCACCACAATTTGTAGCTAATATAAGCCGTTTGGCTGTGGAGACTTATGTAGATAGTAATTACTCTGTTGTAGCTGATACTCTATTTAAAAATAAGCAAAAAGACCAACTAGACCCTAGCTTATTCTTGACTGAGTTAGAAGATAGTAGTTATAAATTACCTCCTAAAACACGAGATATTTATCTCTATATGCCTTTTAGAATGTTAAATATATTCCCAACGGTTGCAATATTTGGAAATTTGGATTTAACTACAGGTAAAGCTTTAAGAAAAATCTCTTTTTATCCATCAGTTGCAACTAATAGTAAAGATGGAATTATTAAAATGCAAAATGGTATAGTCTTTGATAGTCTCAAAGGTGAGATTACTCTAGGAAAGCAAAAAAAGAGTGTTAAATACTTTATTATAACACAAAATACTCAGACAGGAGAGACCAAACTTCAATCACAACTATATAATATAGATGGAGAGTATGCTGTAGTATTTATGAGAAGCTATAGTAAGTTTGTAGTGATGGATAGTGAGACTTTTAACTCTACTTTTGTGCAGATGTTTATGTTGGGTAAATATGATAAAAATCTCTTTGAATTGGTAGTATCTTCAGGATATAGTAAGATTTATAAACTTAAAATTTAGATGTTATATATAACTCTTTTTCTCTTATCTCTTATATTGACCTATCTTATACGGCAGTATGCAGAGAAAAAGGCTATCCTTGATATTCCAAATGATAGAAGTTCTCATATCACTCCTATTCCACGAGGTGGTGGGTTAGGGATAGTTGTACTTTTTTTTACTACACTTATTTATTTTAAATCCTCTATTGATACTCCACTATTTTATGCCTTACTCTCTACTATTCCTATCGCTATTATTAGTTTAATAGATGATATAATAACTATCTCTTCACGGCTTCGTATATTAGTTCAAAGTCTCTCTGCTATTTTGGCTCTTTATGCTTTGGGTGGAGTTAATAATATAGATTTTATATACTTTGAACTTCATGGAATTTGGCTAAATATTATCGCGTTTATCGCTATTATTTGGCTAACCAACTTATATAATTTTTTAGATGGGATAGATGGATATGCAGGGAGTCAAGCTATTACAGTAGGATTGGGTATATTTCTTTTTTTTAACTCATTTCTAGGGCTTGTTATAGTAGCTATCTCTTTAGGCTTTTTAGTTTTTAATTGGCATAAAGCTTCTATCTTTATGGGTGATGTGGGAAGTACTACTCTAGGGTTTATTTTTGCTATTTTTATCTTATATTATAGGGAGGGTGGGGATATATTTCTCTCTATGGTTTTACTATCTCTTTTTTGGTTTGATGCGACTATTACACTCATTAGAAAATTTAGAAATAGAGAAAAACTTACACAAGCTCACAAAAAACACGCTTATCAAAGATTAGTCCAGAGTGGTTGGAGTCATAGTAAAGTTACACTTTTTGCTTTAGCTTTTAATTCTATTTTTCTTTTTTTACTCTATATAGTACCCAATATATCTACTGTTTTTGTAATTAATATATTATCTTTATATATTATACTCAAATTTATAGATAGAAAGAGAGCATTTAAATGATAGTAGCTACACCTCTAAAAAGAGCTATATTTTTTTTAATATTAGATATAATTGTATCCTTAGGAACACTCTTTTTAGCTTATAAACTTCGTTTTAATTTTCATTTAGACCCTAGATATATGGAAAATTTTGTTACTATTTTTATAGTGCTTATAGTCTTTAAAATATCTGCTCTATCACTCTTTAAGATGTATAATATATCATGGCGATTTGTATCACTATCAGAATTAAGACGACTATTTTATGCACATATATTAGCTTATAGTCTCTTTATGGTTATTTTTTACTTATTTCCTGAATTATTTATACCTTTTCCTCGCTCAATATTGATGATAGATTTCTTTCTATCTATGCTGTTTTTGGGTCTTTTTAGACTCTCAAAGCGACTAATAGTAGAGAGTGGAAGAGATGTTAATCTACCCAAAACACTTCTAATAGGAGTATCCACATTTGCTCAAACACTCCTCAAAGAGCAGAGAGACTACTATATATCTGCTGTAGTAGATGATTCACAAATGGTAATATCGAGCTATTTTTCTAATATCAAAGTGCATAGGTTTGAAGATATAGAGAGCCTTGTTAAAAAAGAGAAAATAACCTCTATCATCATCACCAAAACCTTAGAGCCTACTCTTTTACAATCAATATATCATAGATTAAATGCTATAGGTATCTATGATATAAAAGTAGTATCACTAGAGAAAAAGAGTAATAAACTCAAAAAAGTAACAGTAGAAGACCTATTAGCTAGACACCCAAAAGATTTGGATATAGAGACTATATCAGAGTTTATTAGAGATAAAAATATACTAATTACAGGAGCAGGGGGGAGTATAGGCTCAGAGATTGTACGCCAATGTTATAAGTTTGGAGCATCAAGCTTAACTCTTGTAGATAATAGTGAGTTTAATCTCTACCAAATAGGTGAAGAGGTAAATAGTGTAAATCTAAAGCTTATTAATGTAACCGAAAAAGAGTCACTTGATAGACTTTTTGAAGAGATAAAACCAAATATAGTAATACACGCAGCAGCGTATAAACATGTGCCTATATGTGAAGCCAATCAAGAGATGGCTGTAAAAAACAATGTCTTAGGGACAAAAAATGTTATAGATGTAAGTATTGCTCACGGTGTTCAAAAATTAGTCATCATATCCACAGATAAAGCTGTGCGACCAACAAATGTTATGGGTGCAACCAAGAGAGTTACAGAGCTATATGCGTCTAATGTAGAGTCTAATAATACAGAAATAGTAGCTGTGAGATTTGGTAATGTATTAGGTTCAAGTGGTTCAGTAATTCCTAAGTTTAAGTCTCAAATACTCCAAGGTAAATCACTCACCGTCACACACCCAGATATTACAAGATATTTTATGCTAATTCCTGAGGCATGTCAATTGGTACTCCAAACAGCATCCATTGCCAAAGGTGGAGAACTTTTTATTCTTGATATGGGAGAGCCGATTAAAATAGTAGATTTGGCTAGAAATATGATACGACTATATGGCAAAGAGGATGAGATAGAGATAGAATTTACAGGACTTAGAGCAGGAGAGAAACTATATGAAGAGTTATTATTAGATGATAGTGAACAAGAGACAAAATATAGCTCTATAATGATAGCCAAACCAACATATTATGATATAGATGAGCTAAATTTTGATATAAAAGAGCTACTAAATACTAAAGATAAAGTAAAAGCTCTACAAAAGATAGTTCCTGAATTTGTTAGAAAATAGTATTATACAAAAATCTCATCTAAAATAGTATTCACATATTCATTAGCCTTAAAGACAATCAAATCTTTTGGTTGCTCACCTGTACCTATATAAAATATCGGCATCTGAAGCTCATCAGCGATACTCAATACAGAGCCACCCTTAGCAGTTCCATCAAGTTTGGTGATAATAATCCCATCTATCCCAATCATCTCATTAAACGCTTTAGCTTGATTGATAGAAGAGCTTCCTTGTGTACCATCAAGCACCAATATTTTACGATGAGGTGCATTTGGTAGAGCCTTATTGGCTGTTCGTGTCATCTTCTTTAGCTCTTCGCTAAGATTTGGCTGTGTATGAAGTCGCCCTGCTGTATCTATTATAATATTATCAAACTCTTTTGCTATTCCTGAACTAATGGCATCATAGACCACAGCAGAGGGGTCGTGACCTTGTTGCGTAGAGATGATAGGAACATCTAGCTTCACACTCCATCGTGTCAGTTGCTCAATAGCCGCCGCTCTAAATGTATCTCCTGCACCCAATAGCACTTTTTTACCCTCTTGTTTGTATCTGTAGGCGAGTTTAGAAATTGTAGTAGTTTTCCCTGCACCATTAACCCCAATTATCATCTCTACAAAAGGCTTTGCATCGCTATTTTTAAAGTCTGCCTTATATTGAAATACAGAGATAAGTGAGTTAAATGCTTGAACACGATTGACCTCATCACCCAAAGGCGCCAGTAGTCTCTCCACCAAATCATAATGCACATCTGCTTCTAATAAAATATCCTCAAACTCATCTTTGGGTATTTTTTTTCGTTTTTTGGGTGCTATATCGTGTATTGCTTTGGTTGTTTTACCCAACACCTTTTTGAAATAATCAAACATCTTTTTAGCCTTAATATCACTTTTTTTTAATAGGGTATATTACTATAATTATGCTAATTGTTGGGTGTGTGAGTAATCTTTAGGGTATCACAACAACTGTTTTAAAAAAAATAATACGATTTATAGTAAAATATATAATAATAAAAAATTAGAGGTTGATATTCAAAAAGATGAGAGAAATATTAGTGGATTTGAGTGGGAGAGAGTGAAATAATCTTCAAACATTAACCAAACTTTATGTATAATCATTCATATCATTATATGAATAGGAGAGATTATGCAGAAGATACGAAGTACATTTACTGTTTCAGATTTTATTATAGATGAACTCAATAGTGTGTCAAAAGAGTTAAATGAGAAAAAATCTCATATTGTAGAGAAAGCATTGAGTATGTATTTTGATACGATTGATGAGAAGTTGTCTGATTTGAGGCTCAAAAATTTAGAAGATAAAAAAGAGAAAATTATCCCAGCCAATGAAGTTTTTAGAGAGTTAGGTTTATAGATTATGTATGAGTTGAATTTTTTGAGTAGTGCCAAAAAAGAGTTTAAAAAAATAGACTCTCACGCACAAAAATTTATAAAAGAGAAACTACTACTACTTATATCAAATCCTGATAGTCTCAAAAACAATATCAAACCACTAAAAGGTGAATATAAAGGAAAATTTAGACTTCGCATAAGTCAATATAGAGTGATATTTCAAGTTAAAGATGAAGAGTTGATTATACTTATAATTCGCATTGGACATAGGAAAGAGGTGTATTGACGGAAAGTAACATACTAAATAAAATAATTTTTATTTATGTTATAATTGAATAGAGACAATAAAATAAAAGGAGATAAAAAAATGATAAGAGAGATAATAACACCTCATAGTGGTGAATATACAATAAAAATACCAAAAGAGTATATAGAAACAGAGATAGAGATTTTGATTTTGCCTTTTAGTTATCCAAAATTAACAAAAAAGAAGAGAGATAAAAAAGATATTTTCTCAAAAACAGCAGGTATCTTAACTTCTAAAAATATAGACCCAATAGCATGGCAAGATGAGGTTCGCAGTGAGTGGGATAGATGAAATATTTAGTTGATTCTAATATCATTATCTATCATCTCAATAGAGAGCCTATCGCTACAAAATTTTTGAGTGAAAACTATGAGCATATAGCTATATCTCAGATTACATTTGTGGAAGTATTGTCATTTTCATTTAGTGAAGAAGCAGAAAAAGATGTGAGAGAGTTGCTATCTACATTTAATATTTTTGATGTCACCAAAGAGGTATCAAATCAAGCTATTCAAAATAGAAAAGTAAAAAAAAATAAAATTCCTGATAATATCATTGCTTCAACAGCTATGACAAATAATTTAATTTTAGTCACTCGTAATGTAAAAGATTTTAAAGTACTTGATATTGAAGTATTTAATCCTTTTGATAAGTAGAGTATTAATTCGTTCCTATAATTTGGTGGAAATGCCTACTTATATTTAATATCTCTAATTGAAGTATGAATTCCCACGAAAATCGTAGGAACTAAATAATTTTTTAATTAACAATAGAGAGAATAAGAGAAGTTATAGTAGCAATATTTCCAAGAATAGGTAATGCTCCTATTAATGCATTTATAATTGTTTTATTTGGAGAATTGGATTCAAATTCTCGTTCAATTGCAGTAACAATTTCAAGAGCCTCTTTCTTCTCTTTATTAGAGGTTACTAACTTTTCAATTTCTTGACGAAGTTGGGTTAAGTATTCCACTACATCTTGATTTATATTTACTATATTGGTTGAGTTATCTATAGAATTATTATTTATTCTAGCATTTGAGCCATGCATATTATATGTAATTGATTGAATAGCTTTATCTGCTTCTTCTATTCCAAGTTTTTCTACTTTCATATTATAACTTGATGGAAAGTTTCTAATACCTTCAGTAAAACAAGGGTCTATAACTCTAAAAGTTTCAATTCCTCCATTACTCATAAACCTTTTAATTATATCATTTGGTTCAATTAATATAATTAGAAACCATTAAATTAATTCCTTTATCACTTACACTAGCTTTTAAAATTTCACTTTCTTCTCCATTTACTTTGATTATTTTTATCTTATCATTCATAAATCGTTGTATTTTTGATAGCATAATATTTAAAAACTATAATTAGTATCTATTAACTAAGAATTTGGATAAAAAAAGTATAATAATAAAATGAATAAAATAAAAACAAAACAATCAGGTAGAATAGATAAAATCTTGTCACAAGAGCTTGGTGTTAGTCGTAATCAAGTTGAGAAGCTTATTGAGAGAGGATTGGTTTCTATTGGTGATAAGGTTATCACTAAAGGTAGCTATAAAGTAGGGGAGGGTGATATTATCTCTTATATCTTTAAAGAGGCTACCAAAAAAGAGGCTTTGGATATAGATTTTGATGTGGAGATACTTTATGAAGATGATTATCTTCTTGTGATTAATAAGCCCTCAGGTCTTGTGGTGCATCCTGCACCGTCTGTTAAAGAGCCTACTCTTGTCGATTGGCTTATCCATAAAGGTATTTCTCTTTCTACTATTAGTGGGGAAGAGAGGCATGGGATAGTGCATCGTATTGACAAAGAGACTACTGGGGCTTTGGTGATAGCTAAAGATAATGATACTCATGAGAAACTTAGTAATCAACTTAAAGATAAGAGTATGGGGCGTTATTATCTTGCTTTTATTGATTGTCCTCTTAAAGATGATGTGATTGTGGATAAACCTATCGCACGAAATCCTAAGAATAGACTTAAGATGGGAATTGTCGAGGGTGGAAGGGAAGCTAAAACAGCATTTGTGAAACTTCTTTCTAATAGTTGGGGTGAGGAGTTGATTGTGGCAAAGCTTTTTACAGGTCGGACTCATCAGATACGCGTTCATCTCAATTTTTTGGGTCGGCATATTTTGGGTGATTCTTTATATGGGTTTAAGAGCAAAAGAGGTAAAATTGGGAGAGTAAATTTACACGCTTATTTATTATACTTAATCCACCCTCAAAGTGGACAAAGAGTTGAGTTTATTGCTCCTCTTTTTGATGATATGAAGCTCTATCTCTCGAAAAATTTTAATCAAGGTGAAGTGAATGAAAAAATCAATCCTAATACTCTGGATACTCTCTTTAATAGTCTTTAATGGCTGTAATGGTATAAGTACTTTTAGAGGTATTATGACTTATGAATTAGATAATAATCTACCAAATATTGGGGAAATTAATGCCCTTGCTACTATAGACTCTGTGGGGTTTGAGTGGCAAAAGATAGCTAAGGATACAAGGATACAAGGTATTCATGTCTATAGAGGTGACCCTCTACAAAATGTGAGTAGATATCAACGAATAGGGACTATAAACAATATCTATGCTACGCACTTTGTCGATACACATGTAGAACCAGACAATACTTATAGCTATGTGTTTACTACTTTTTATATGGCTAGAGAGTCTAGACCATCAAAGAAAATAGATGTACGAACACTTGCTTCTTTTGAAGCTATATCGTTTGTAGAGGCTTATCATGAGTCTCCAAATACTATTAAGATATTGTGGAAACCACACCCTAATGCTAGTGTTAATAGTTATATAATAGAACAATCAGTTAATGGTGGAACTTGGAGATTTTTATCACAGATTAGAGGACAGTTGATGGTAGAGTATATAGATAAATTTGCAAAAGCACATACTACCTATAGCTACCGTGTAATAGCACAAAGTTATAATAAAATAAACTCAGCACCTAGTGATGCCTCAACACCAATTAAAATGTAAGTAGGAAATATGCCCCATTTAAAAGTCTCTATATTTGATACTTCCATTATAGAAAAAAGAATAGAAAAAAGTGCTATAATGACATTTGTTGCCAAAGCGTATAGTAGTGATGATATGATTATTGGTGTATCTCATCAAGATGAAGAGTTTCTACTTCAATTGAAACCTACTAAAGATAGTTATCTACTTAAATATGATAAAGTGACCAGACCTCTTCGTGTCAATATATTAAAAGAGGCACTTGATATAGTGAGTCGTGAGTTAGATTTGGAGGTGTTAGGTTCAAACATAGCTATCTCCAATACCAAAAGCTCTATAGACTCTAAGTATCTCAAAAAGATAGAGGATTTTGAGGATATAACTTATCCAAAAGAGAAAATATCAGTTGAGGTAGGATTTGGTAGTGGGAGGCATATACTCTATCAAGCTAATGCTAACCCTGATACACTCTTTATAGGGATAGAGATACATACGCCCTCAGCACAGCAACTACTTAAACAGATAGAGCTTCAAGGAGTTGATAATATTTGGGTTCTTAATTATGATGCTAGACTCTTTTTGGAGATGTTACCATCTAACCATTGTGATAAGATATTTGTTCATTTTCCTGTGCCGTGGGATAAGAAGCCTCATAGAAGAGTTATAAGTAGTAGCTTTTTAGATGAGTCCATGAGAGTATTGGGAGTGGATGGTAGGCTTGAATTACGAACTGATAGCGATAACTATTTTTGGTATAGTTTGCAGACATTTTTTGCAGAGCCTAAAGTAGAAGTAGAGATACGCAAAAATAAAGCATTAGAGGTGACGAGTAAGTATGAAGCTAGATGGCTTAGACAAGAGAAAGATATATATGATGTCTATGTAAAATCTACTCAAAACTCAAAAGCCAAAAAGAAGTGTGGAGAGTTTAATTTTGATAGTGTAAAATACATTTTAGGTTTAGAAGATAAACTACCCAAAGAAGCGTTGGTTTGTGATGGGTATTTTATACATTTTGAGAGAGTTTTTATAATCTCAGAGAGTAGCATACTTATCAAGTGTGCATTTGGTAGTTTTGATAGACCTGAACATAAATATATATTATTAGATGAAAATGGCTGTAGATATTTTGTATCTGCTCCTGTAAAAACAAGCGTAAATTTTGAAGCACATAAAAAATTAATAGAAGAGATTATATAAGTAAAGGGATAAAATATGTCTAATGTAATTGATGCGTCACATCTTACACTTGCCTATGACAAAGGCTCAAAAGAGATTATAAAAAATGCTACTTTTAAGATTAAAAAGGGTGAATTTGTATTTATAACAGGTCCTAGTGGTTCGGGTAAATCGACACTACTAAAAGCTCTATATGGTCAGCTAAAGGCTTCAGAGGGAGAGATTATATTGGGTGGACTTGATTTGGCAAAAATCAAAACAAATAAACTCCAAGAGCTTAGAACTCACATGGGTATTATATTTCAAGATTATAAACTTGTAAATGAGTGGACAGTAGCCAAAAATATTGTTTTACCTCTAATGATAGCAGGGTATTCTACAGAGATACAAGATGTACAAGCCAAGAGACTTCTCAAACATGTCAAACTATCAGACTATGGACATAGATATCCATTAGAGCTTAGTGGTGGAGAGCAACAGAGAGTGGGTGTAGCAAGAGCATTGGCCAAAAATCCTGTTTTAATCTTAGCAGATGAGCCTACGGGAAACCTCGATGAGTATTCATCTAATGTTATATGGGATTTGATGGAGAATGCTTGTCAGCAACTGGATACTACTGTAGTGGTAGTAACTCACAAGATACCGACTATCTTTTCACTTCCATATAGACATTTTACAATAGAGAGCAAGGGTATATATGAAGTCCATTAAAAATCATCTTATGTTTATATTGCCACTTATGGCAATTTTGTTGGGTATTGAGTTTTTCTTTGTATTTGAGAGGACTACCAATAGTTATGAGAAGTCTCTACGAGAGGGTTACTCTATGTTAGTAATCGCCAAGAAACCAATAGCACTATCTACCTTTAAGAATTTAAATAGACATATAAAAATCAGCCAAAGTCTAAAACGAGATACTATTATAAAAAGTGTAGTCAAGGATATAGGAGAGAGTAGCAGAGAAGAGATAAAAGATGCACTCCCATACTTCTATACTCTCAAACTAGACTCTTATCTAAATACAGTCGAGTTAAATAAGATAAAAAGAGATATAGAGTATTATAAAAATGTAAAGAGCGTAGAGACATTTGGAGAGAGTTATAACGATAGCTATAGGCTTTTCTCTTTTATTCAATTTATACTAAAAGTTTTTATCCTATTTATAGGTGTAGTTAGCTTACTTCTGATTATCAAGCAGATGGAGATATGGAAATATGGTCATCAAGAGAGAATGCAGATTATGGAGATATTTGGAGCACCTCTTATGCTTAGGTCTGGTGTTCTATTTAAGATAGCTCTAATTGATGCGATATTTTCTACTATATTTGTATCCGTTCTATTTTTATATATCAAGTTTGATTGGGCAAAAAATTGTGAAATAAATATTATCATCCAAAATCAAGAAGAGCTTTTTATGCTAAGTGATATAGTTATGCTTTTGGCATCATCTCTTGTTATTGTTGTTATCTCTGTATATTGGGTAGTATTTACTACAAATAAAGGGATAGATAAGTGAGATATTTTATCCTTCTTTTGGTGAGTATTTCACTAATGTATGGTTCACATACATCTACCAAAATAAAAAAATCTAAAGAGAATTTATCTGTTACGACAAATGCAAAAAAGATGACAAATAAAAAACTTAATAAAATAGCCAAAGATATTAAATCTACAGAAAAAGAGCTATCATTTATCGAAAAAAAGATATATAAACTAGGTATCATACAAGAGAAAGCACAAAAAGAACACAAAGAACTCAAATCACAACTAAGTCAATCAAAACAAGATTATGTCGTTACCAATAAATCACTTGAAGCTAAAAGGAAGGCTTTTGTATCACTACTATCTGAACAGTTCTCTACTGTCTTTGCGATGAATAGAGCTCATGAGCCTACCAAAAAGTCCATCATAACACAAGAGGTATATAAAGCCTACAAAAAATACAATGCCAAACTATTAGCTACGCTCAAATCTGACATGGTAGGTCTAAAGAAGCAAAAAAAAGATATAACTAAAATGTATAATAATCTTAAAAAAGAGATAGCAAATATTCTAAAAGAAAAAAGAGAGTATGAGAAGAAAAAGCTAGTCAAAGAGAAGTTACGCAAAAGATTATTTATTGATGAAGAGAACTATAATATACAGCTAGGCAAGATAGAAGAGAAACAAAACCTACTTCGTTCTACTCTAGCACACCTTAATATTTTACAAAAAAATGAAGTAGAGAAGTCTAGAAAATTAGCAAGAGCAAGAAAAAAAGCTATGCGTATAGAGAAAAAATACAAAAGAGCATTAAGAAAAAAACAAGCAAGAGCCCTTTCTCGGTCAATAAAAGCAAAAGAGAGATATAGAAGAGCAAAAACAGCAAAAGCTAGAAAAAAAGCAAAAGATGCGATTAGAAGAGCCCAAAAAGAGCAAGATAAACTATATAAAAATAGCGAAAATATAAAACAGGTAAACTCATCTTATAAAAAATCAAAAACTTATAAATATAGAGGAAGAAAGACGATATCTCCTATACGAGGAGCAAGACTTATAAAGAAATTCGGTACATATATAGACCCTATATATAAGATAAAAATATTTAATGAATCTATCACACTCAAAGCACCAAGAGCCAATGCCAAAGTCAAAACCGTACTCAATGGCAAAGTAGTATTTGCAGGAAAGAGCAGTATGTTGGGCAAAGTAGTTGTAGTCTCTCATAGCCATAAGATACATACAGTATATGCAGGACTCTCAAAGATAGCCCCCACAATACGAGTAGGCTCAAAGATAAAAAAAGGATATACCATAGGAAAAGTAACAAGAAAACTGATATTTCAAGCTACCAAAAACTCCAAACATATTAATCCTCTCAAGCTTATAAGGATATAGATGAAGACACCTCTACACTCAATTTTACGCAAAAAACTACGCTCAGCTCTTCATTTTATCATCTCCAAACTCTCTAAAAAATCTTTGGATGAGATTGTTGAAGATAAGATAGATATAGATGAGATTAAAACTATTATTATCATTCGTCCAAACTACCGTATAGGTAATATTATATTTCTAACACCTCTCCTAAATGAGCTAGAAAAAATTTTACCAAATGCCAAAATAGATATTATCGTAGGTATGAAATTAGCAGGAGATATACTAGAAGAGATGCCAAATGTAGGCAAAGTAATTGATATTCCTAGAAAACTGCTACTTCATCCCATAGATTTATATAGATTTATCAAATCATCACGAGCCAAAAAATATGACTTAGCTATCAATATCACAGCAGGTTCAGTAAGTTCAGAGATAGTAATTTCACTAATAAATAGTCAATATAGTGTAAGCTTTCAGAGTGAAAATTCATTTATAACACCATCTTATATAGTCCAATATGAGGGTCTATACCGACACGCAGGTTCACAAGCCCTAGAGTTTTTAAAATTATTTGGTACTACACTTCCCAAAGATGATATAGAACTAGATATAAAGCTCACAGATGAAGAGAGAGAGATAGCCCAAAAAGATTTTGATAAACTAATAGAAGATAATAAAGTATCAAAAGAGAATATAACTATAGCCCTCTTTAGAAACGCAAGATTTGATAAAAAAATATCTGATAACTGGTGGAATGAGTGGCATAAAGAGCTACTAAACCTAGATAGTGCCATCACAATTATAGATATATTATCTCCTGATATAGAGAGCCGATTAAATGAAAATTGTTTAGAATATAGCAATAAAAATCTAAGAGTATTAGGAGCATTTTTCGCCTCTTGTGATACATACATCAGTGCAGACACAGGGCCACTACATCTCTCAAGTGCATCAGGAGCAAAGACCATAGGAC
This sequence comes from Sulfurovum sp., assembly GCA_045267865.1. Classification (GTDB taxonomy): domain Bacteria; phylum Campylobacterota; class Campylobacteria; order Campylobacterales; family Sulfurovaceae; genus Sulfurovum. The sequence continues at coordinate 42,879 of JASFZJ010000005.1, forward strand.
TATTTAACCAAACAGAGATAGAGGTATTTGGCACACTAGGAGAGCATAATAAAAATATAGAGATAAATAACCTAACACCCAAATATATAGCTAAACTATGTTACGCCCAACTATCAGAACCTGAGGATATAGATGAGAGTGAAGAGGAGATTGAAGAGGAGTTTTAATTATTATCTCAGAAAATGAGATATTTAGATAAAAATTTCTAAACTATCATCTCCCTCATCATCTTCTGTGAAAAATTGAGAAACTTTTTAAATAATGCACTATGATATTTATCTTTGTGATAAATCATCAAAAAGTCTCTTTTGCACTCAAAATCATCTATCATAATTTGAGTTAGTGAACCATCTTGAAGCTCTTTATCTACTGATATTTTGGATAGACAAGTGAGATACTCTCCATTGGCTAATATACTTTTGATAGACTCCGTGTGACCTAGTTCTAAAAATATATTAAGACTATCTACACTATCTTTTATATAGTCCAAAAATACCTCTCTAGTCCCTGACCCTTGCTCTCTTAGTATCCATTTAGACTTTTGAAGCTCTTGAAGTTCTTTCTTTTTAGAGAGATTTTTATCAGTGGTAACTAATACAAGCTCATCTACCGATATGGTCTTTTTGATAATATCAGAGCTATCTACAAAGCCCTCTACAAATCCTATATCTATATGAGCATCTTCTATCATCATAGATATATCTTTGGTATTACCCTCTTTTAATGTGATTTTGACATCAGGATAGTGCTTCATATATTCACATATAATAGTAGGCATTAGATAATCAACTATTGTTGTACTAGCCCCCACTCTAATCACTCCTCTATTTTCTGAATTTTTAAACTCATACTCAATATCGGTGAGCTTTTTATAGAGAGGATTTATCTCGTTATAAAATGCTCTTCCCTCTTCATTGAGTAGAAGCTTTTTATTGATACGGTCAAATATTGGTCTGCCCAATATATGCTCTAATTCTTTAATCGACATTGATATAGCCGATTGACTTAGCTTCATATCTTTGGCTACATTTGTGAGGTGTCCAGAGACTACAACATTGATAAAAATCTCTATCTGTCTTAGTGTTATTTTCATAGTTATCTCTTTTTTAATAAAATATAATCAATATTATAGTATAATTTTGTAAATTTCATCAGTAAAACTGAACAGAAAAGGATTTAATATGGCTTTTTCACCAGAAAAACGCAAAGGTACGATGGCAGGTATCATATTTGTAGCAATTTTCGCAGCAGGAGCTACCTATATATCAGATTTATCATTTATCAAAGCATTAGGTCTCTCTCCTTTGGTTATTGGTATTGTGATGGGTATATTTTATGCCAATACTCTCCATAATCAAACTCCCGATGCGTGGCAGAGTGGTATAGTATTTTCAGGTAAGAAAATTTTGAGATTTGCGATTGTCTTTTATGGATTTAGGATTACATTTCAACAGATAGTAGATGTGGGAATGGAGGGTTTTTTGGTCTCTCTTATTATGCTCACTTCTACACTTATATTAGGTGCGTGGATTGGACAGAAGATATTTGGAATGGATAGAGATACATCAATACTCACAGCATCAGGTGCAGCTGTATGTGGAGCAGCAGCCGTATTGGCTACAGAGCCTGTACTTAAAGCCCAAGAACACAAAACAGCCATTGCCGTCTCAATGGTGGTACTGTTTGGTACTATATCTATGTTTTTATACCCTCTACTCTATACCACAATTATAGAAAATGCCACAGGAGTATTTGCGATGACTCCCAAAGAGTTTGGTATCTATGTGGGTGGAACTATCCACGAAGTAGCACAAGTAGTAGCAGTCCCTGCCTCTATCCCCAATGCTAGTGTAGAGATGGCAGATGCAGCCGTAATTGTCAAAATGACTCGTGTGATTATGATTGCTCCTATGCTTATAGTATTGGGATTATATCTTAGCTTTGTAGCCAAAAAAGAGGGTAATAGTGGAGATAAACTCAAACTCGTTATACCTTGGTTTGCTGTATATTTTATAGGTGTAGCAGGGTTCAACTCATTTAATATAGTGCCTCAAAATATCGTGGATATAATAAATGAGATAGATACATTCTTACTAACAATGGCAATGACAGCTCTTGGTATGGGAACGATAATTGCCAAATTCAAAGGTCTAGGATTAGCCCCAATATACACAGCAGGGATTATGTTCTTTTGGTTGGTTATTGGTGGATTTATTGTTACTAAAGTGGTTTGTGGTATTGTATAAAAAAATCTCTAGAGATTTCTAAAAAACTAGTATAGTAGAGAGTTTATTGAGCAGACACATTTTGTTTTTTTTAGATTTATGCAAACATCTTGACAAAAGTTATAAGTATATGGAATAATCATTTTTATTAACTTTTGTTGGATTTCTTCTCTTGTTCCCAAACGGTGTTTGGAAGCGAGAGAAATCTATCAATGGCTCAACAGATAAAAATTTTATCTTAGATGGACACTCTCTTAGCTCATCTACTCTATCTATATATTTTAAGGTATTTTTAGTCCTTTATAAACTTTTCAATCTCTTCTATATTTAATCCTGTAGATAAAACAATGGTATCAATATCAATTTTTGCCTTTAAAAGGTTTTTAGCTATCTCTATTTTTTCTTCTAGCTTACCCTTTATCTCACCAACTCTTTCACCCTCTGCTTTGGCACTATAAAGCAAAGAAACTTTATACATTTTATTCTCTTCTCTCCTATTAAATAACGCTCTACCCTTTTTATCAAGCTTCAAAATATCAAGAGCATCAATAGCTTCTTTTAGTCCTTTTGCCTTAAATCTATCCTCAATTACTTCATTTTTCAAGAAGTATATCCATTCATCAAGGGAGTTTTTTGCAATATCATTAAATTTATTGACTCTCAAAATATAATATTCAGGATAAATTTGAGAGATATTATCTATCTTATAATCCTCTTTTTGCCTACTTGATGGA
>JASFZJ010000006.1:0-17202 GCA_045267865.1 Sulfurovum sp.
CTATTTTTTTACTTACAGTATTTTTATATGTTAAATTTTCTTATATCTAAAACGTGGGGATGCTTTTGGTTGTAGTTTCTAAGGTTTTTCTACAGCCTATTTCCTACCCCAACTCACTCAAATGAAGATAATCTATTTAGTGGTGATTTTTTGGCTCATATAAAAGCAAAAGATGTAATTGGACACCTTGAGAATATAGATACCGTAGAGAAAAAAATAGACCAAGTTATAAACTTAGAAGATAAAAGTATATATAACCATATAGCATATACAAATGTAAGCGATAAGTTTTTTGGACGAAAATATAAAGTAAATCAAGCTGATATATGTGATTATCTAAAATATTATAGAGATAAAAAACAAATTTCAACTAAAAAGGTAGATGAGTATTTTAGATATGCCCATATAGCAGGGCATTGGTTTAGAAAAGATAATAAATCAGGCTCTATTCCAAAACCAAAAGATTGGTGGAGACTAAAAGAGCTTCAAGTCCAGAGATACACCCAAACAAAAAAAGAAGATTAAGTGTAAGAGAGTGTGCGATAATCCAATCTTTTCCTGATGATTTTATTTTTTATGGAAGCTTATCTTCACAACATAGACAAGTAGGTAATGCCGTTCCACCACTATTGGCTTATCATATAGCCAAAGAGATAAAAAAAGGTTTATCTCTTATTTTATTGCTTAATTTTATAATACTTTTACAATCTATAGATTTTAGATTTTGGTGATGAAGTAAAGAGAGAAATTTTCTAGTAGTTAATCTAATTTTATGAACCTCTTTTACACCATAATTGCCACGAGAGAGATAATATTTAATAGTTTTTTTGATTTGATAGAGTTCTTGATTTAATTTTTTATTCATAATTTTACATCTTTAAATATCTATTTTGAATATTATATCATAAATGGTAAGAGCTTATTCAATAGTTAAATCTACAGCCCACTAGCTACTTTGGATTTATCTGTTCTATATGGTCACCTTGTTGAGTGATAACGCTATAGCCTTTTTTAAGCGTTTCTTCTTGTAGATGTTTTGGGAATATCTTCCCTGCTATTGCTCCTATCACGCTATAACCTTTATAAATTGGATGAAAATAATCAAATCTCTCCATAATTTTATCAAGTTGGTCTATACTTTTTTGACTCACTCTATTTTTGACCTCTACCACACCCACACTAGAGCCATTTTCCAATAATATATCAATCTCTTGTGTCTCTCCCTTAAAGTCTCTCTTGCTATTTTGGTAGATATAATCAAAGTTTATATTTGCAATCATTGGATTTTTTTTGAGTGATGAATAAAAAAACTCTTCTGCCTCTAAGCCTATAGATTTATTTACGCCATCTATATTTTGTGAAAGTGCTTTTATTTGTTTATCCGTCTTCTTCATCTGTTCATCCGTCTTTTTCATTTGCTCATCGGTCTTCTCTTGTGCTTTTTCTAGTCTTAATATAGCGTTTGTTAGTTCTTCATTTGTTATCATTATTTATCCTTTAATTTTTATTATAACAAAGTTTTGATTACATAGGATGAAAACTTAATATCTTGCTTGATAAGTTAAGTGTTTTTTCTCGCTCCAAAACTGCGTTTGGGAGCAAGAAAATATATTGTTATATTCAGTGGTACTACTTATTCACCAAATCATACAACCCCAAAAGAGCATCCTCTGCCTCTTTAAGAGTTTTACCAAAAGCAAAAACTCCCTCGAAGTGTCCTCTCATTGCAAATATATTCTCTCTCAAATCCTCTTTGTTTTGGTATATCTCTATTACACTCTCTACCATCTGTGGTGAGCCATACGGTACATCAGCAGAAGTTTTATATCCATTGTCTATCATATATCGCCATAGCTTTTCATTGTGTATATGGATAATCGCTTTTATACTATTATCTAGTCTATATATCGCCTCGTGAGTGATAGCTTCTGAGCTTGGTTTTGTGCTACCTTTTGCGTAAGTTGTGAATGCTTTTATATCAACACTCTCTACTTTGGAGTATAAATTCTTATCTAAATTTGCTAGGTGTCCTGTTTGGGTAGAAGTGATAAAAAAGCCTCCATTTTGTGAGAGTTGTGATATATTCCCAAACCCTATGCCATCAGGATATGCCCCAATAAGTTCCAACTTATAAAGTCTCTTTCTGCACTCTTCTAGCTCTTTTATATCTTCAAAGCTAACAGCATGTTTATCTTCTGTAAATTCAAGACTATACTTGACTACTCCCTCATCTATCACAGTGTCTATCATAAAAAAAGACCTCTTATATCACTCTCATTGGCTTTGATTATCCCATCTTTTGTGACTAATCCTGTGATTAGTCTAGCAGGAGTTATATCAAATCCATAGTTGAGACATGGTGAGTTGGGTGGATAAATCTCCACTCCTTGGACAACTCTTAGCTCATCTTCATCTCTTATCTCTATGGGTATATCTCTCACTCCGTCGGTGATATTCAAATCAAAAGTCCCCAAAGGCAAGGCTACCAAAAATGGAATATCGTTATCTTTGGCTGATAAGGCTTTGAGATAAGTCCCTATCTTATTTGCCACATCACCATTGGCACTTACTCTATCAGCCCCTACAATACAGACATCTACCATACCTTGTTGCATCAGATAACCACCTGTATTATCAGCTATGATGGTATGTTTGATACCACTTTTGGCTAGTTCCCACGCTGTTAGGTTTGCCCCTTGATTTCGTGGACGAGTCTCATCTACCCACACATGCACGGCTATACCTCGTCTTTGTGCCTCATAGATGGGAGCTAATGCACTTCCATCATCCACTATCGCCAACCAACCTGCGTTGCAGTGGGTTAGTACATTGAGAGTTTTTTTATCTTTTTTCTCTAAAATATTTTCAAAAAAGTCACACCCATACTCTGCTATTAGCTTACTCTCTTTTGCATCTATATCACATATACTTAGAGCTTTTTCTAGTAACACCTCATGAGAGTTTGAGCCAGTTTCCATCATCAAATCTACAGCCCACATGAGATTGACAGCAGTGGGGCGAGACTCTCTTATCTTTTTGGCTTCGGTTCTGATAAACTCCATATCACTATTTTGTAATGAGGCTAGATATATGCCTAATGACGCGATATTTCCTATCACTCCAGCTCCTCTTACTTGCATAGATTTGATAGCGTGTATCACATCATCACTTGTCTGTAGTGTAACTATCTTCTCTTCAAATGGTAGCTTTGTCTGGTCTATTATATCTATAAATCCATCGTCATTTAGCCAAAAAGCTTTATATCTTGTCTGCATCTTTTATCACCTCTATTAATTCTTCTATATTTTGAATTTGTCTATATGAAGAATTATTACACAATAAACTTAAAAGTAATATTGATAGCTATCCCTTTATCCCATCAGCACGAGGAGCTACAAGAAATCTAAAGAACACTTTTGTATAAATCATAAATGGTATAGTCCAGATAATGGCAGACCATAAATATAGTTGGCTCATATACTCTTCAAAAAATGGTATCAACCCTCTCATCAAAGTAGCAATAATTATAAATAAAACCATCAAATGCGTATAGATATTTGAGGTGAGATGTCGCCCTGTATGTATCCAACCTATTATAATCATTATCATCAAATAAGCGAGTCCTAGTCCACCACTTGTAATGAAGTGTCGGAAGTGATTGATACCATAAATATCATCATTTAATATATCCCAACCCATAAGAGCATAACCTATTCCAAGCATAAAAAATATAGGGGCAAGATACCAAACATAAGGTTGATTTAAAATATTTTTATCTTCTAAGATATAATCACCAGTGATAGCTATGATTGAAGCTCCACAAGCCAACCCTATCCAACCAAGAGCTGTGTTTGTAGGATATAAAAACTCAACTATTGTAAATACAAATAGACTAAAAACTGCTAGATTTGTGAGAGGTGGACGGGCTATATAAATATCATCAATCCCTTTGTCTTCCATAAGTTCATTGATGGCTTCCATATTTACTCTTCTCATAGCTAGTAAAATCAAGATAACTATAAATCCAAGTGCCACTTTGAGAATACTCATACCATCGGTTGAGGCATATCCTAGTTTTGATGCAAAAAACCAAACTTCAAGTCCAAAGATAATCACAAGAACATAACCCAAACTTGCGTGTCTTTGTAGCTTATCAAGAACCACACCTTTTGCAAACCAAATAATCCAACCTAGCATTGCAAGATTTAAAATAGCAGTGAGCCAAATACCAGTAATATCAATAAGCCAAAAGCTAACTCGTCCAGCTATCCATAAAATCATAATATATTTAAGCCGTTTCCCTATAAATGGTATCATTCCTGGGAAAAGTTCAGGCAGTCCAGTAGTCAAAAATGCCATAACTCCAGCTGTTAAGATACCAAATAACATCTCGTAAATATGCCAAGTAAGAGTATCATTTATAAAAGGCATATTGATAACTCCACTCCAAACCAATCCCCATAAAATCATAGAGATTATCATATATGGAGCTAAAAGTAAAAATACTGGTCTAAACCCATAAGCTAAATATGGTGGTACATTTTTCTCATCAGGATAATATAGATAGTGATTTGTTGCGTGTAGTTTTTGTTCTTCCATTATTTTTTCCCTATTAGCTGTAATTCAAAAGTATTTATTATCACTTCATCTTGCAATATTTTTGCAGTTTCTTCATAGACAAATTTATCATCTCTCTGTTTTTGAGGTACGATATAATCGAACTCTTTTACGATATGTCCTGGGTCTGCTTCAAGTAAAAGTATCTTATCGCTTAGTCGTATCGCTTCCATAATATCGTGAGTTATAAATAAAATAGTTATCTCTTTTTTATCAATCATATCTATTAAAATAGTTTGTAACTCTTGTTTTAGTCCAATATCTAAAGCTGAAAATGGCTCATCAAGAAAAAGCAAAGATGGTTTAACGACTAAAGCCCTAGCAAATGAAACCCTTTGTTTCATACCACCACTTAAATCTTTTGGGAATTTATCAAAATCTTCCTCTTCTAGTCCAAATTTCAAGGCAATATCTTCTGACATTTTCATAGCTACCTTTTTGTTCCAACCTTTTGCCAATAGCCCAAGAGATATATTATCAATAACAGTTTTCCAAGGTAACAATCGTCCTTCTTGAAAAGCAAAAGATGAACTTGCAAAACTATTTACCACACTTCCATCTTCTACATCAAGTAAATTAGCACATAGATGAAGTAGTGTAGTTTTCCCTCCACCTGATGGTCCAACTACAGATAAGATTTGTCCTTTTTCAAGAGTGAAATTTATATCTCTCAAAATCTCTATAAATCCAAAATGGTGATTTAACCCTTTTACAACTAATCTCTCCATAACTCAACCTCTCTTTTGATAGGTTCTAAAATAATATATTCGATAAACATCAATGAACTTATCATAATAACAACAAGTGCCAAAGCTGTTGGAGTATCCAATTGACTTCTTGCTACTGCCAGTAATGCACCAACTCCATCTGATGTAGCCAAAAGTTCAGCCATCACAACTATTTTCCAAGCCATACCAAGACCACTTACCCACGCAGGAAATACATAAGAAAATATATGAGGAAAATAAATATCCATAAACTTCATATGCCAAGGTAAGTTAAAACTTTTACCCATCTCTTTAAGGTCTCCATCAAGCGTACGAGTCCCTTGTAATGCACCTACAAAGATGATAGGGAAAGACGCAACAACAACTGTAAATATCACCGTCTCATCACCCATACCAAACCAAATCATAGCTAGTACAATCCAAGCAATTGGTGGCATTCCTACTAAAATCGTAACAATAGGACGACTCATCATAGATGCTGTTGCAAAAAATCCAGCAAGAAGTCCAAGAACAGAACCCAATATTAAAGAGATAGTAAATCCTGTAAATGCTCTATATAAAGTTATATTTATTTCACTCCAAACGGCATCATCTTTGAGCATAAGACCTAGAGTTTGAAATGTCTCAAGAGGTGCAGGTAAAACTAAATTTCCATAAATTTGATTTCCTACATCCCAACAGGCGATAAAGAGAAAGATTGAGGCTATAGCACCCCAACCACTCCAAAGATATGCAGGAAAATCTTTTAGTATTTTAAGTAAGAATTTCATCTAATAATAAAATTCATTATCAGGAAGTTTTCCACCAATTGATTTGGGGTTATTCTTTTTGAGTATATTAAAGAAAAATTCTAAATCTTTTTTGGCCTTTTTACTGCTAACTATATTTATTTGAACGAATTTAATAGAATCAGTTACGCCAGATGCATCTAGCATTGGTATAAATTCTTCAGCTAACTCTCCTGCTTTGATAGGATTATTTTTATACCAAGCCATAGATTTTGCATACTCTTCATTAAATCTTTTTATCACATAATCATTTTGTATCATATCTCCGACTACTGCCATACCTGCTTCTGGTATTTTAGACTCAACTTTAAAAGTTTCTCCCCACTCTTTCTCTAACGAATTACTTCTATATAAATCAGGAGCAATTAATTTCAAAGGAAATGAGTCTGTTTTTCGTAATGCTATAGATATAGCAGGTTCAGCCAAAAGAGCATGATCTACTCTTCTAAGTATCAACATCTGCATAGCATCCATTGGACTACCCATATATTTGATTTTAAAATCTTTTTTAAGATTCATACCTTGAGCTTTTATTATCTCTTCAAATACAATATCAGGCATATCAGCACGAAAAGGCATAGCTATCTCCTTGCCTTTGAAATCTGCTAAAGTTTTAAGGTTTTTATCTCTAGTAAGTATTCCTAATATTCCCCAAATAGAGATATTTAAAAGCTTTATATCTACACCTTTATTATAAAGATTTGCTCCTACATTTGATGGAACTGCTATAAAGTCAGCTCTGCTTTTAATAGTTAATGCTCTAAGTTCATCAGGATTTTTCCATAATATAAATTCAACTTTGGACGCTACATCATCTAAAGCACCTGTTTTGATTATATGCAAAAGTGGATGAGATACAGTCGCCATAGGTCCACTTAATACTAGCTTTTCTAATTTCTCTTGAGCTATCACATTTATTGTAAATTGACTTAACAATATAGCAATAACTAAACTAAATTTTTTTAACATTTTAATCCTTGTTTTTAATTATAATAACCAACATTATTATATATTTTCTTATGATGCTCTTGCATAAAATGATAATAGTCCTAATTGTATATACCAATTTTCTCTTAAAATAGAGATATTTTGTAACTCTTTTAATGATATTTCTAATCCATTATCTCCATAACCTGTATATTCAATATAAAAAATAGGAATTTTTAAAATTTCCTCACAATACTCTAATGCAAAAAATTCAAAGCTCAAATCTAATTGCTTCCAATGTTTATCCACCTTTTGTGGTGGAATAATAAAAAAATCTTCAAACATAACTACTCTCCTTTGTAACAATCTTTAAACTCTTCACATGATTGACATATATCAGAGTCTTTATCTAGTGTCTCCACCATCTTTATAAATTCACTCTTTACACAATCTATATTTCGTGTACTATATATAATAGGTAATTTTTTTGCTTTAGCTTCTGCTCGATAGTATAGCATTGCATTATGATTTAAAAAATTAGTAAGCATTAAGACCATATCTATTTTTTGAGGTATTTTTTTTGCTTTTTTTCTACTATTCTTTTGATTTCTTGCAGTCCAATGAAGAATATCATTTACTCCAAGACTTTGTAAAGTTTTTAAAATCGGATTTATATTATCTCCACCTAAAATTAATAATGACATTTTGATTCCTTTATATTTAATATTAAAAGAATATCTAAGTTAATATTAAAATAACTTGAAACTGATAATAATTATCAGTTTCAAGTATTAATGATAACGATTGTCATTTTTATTATTAATTAAGAATAAAAATGAGATACTACGCTTAATCTAAGAGAAGGATAGTCTATGTATTTCAATAAACTTGAGCAATGTGTAAAAAGTCAAAAAATAAATTATTCAGAAACAAGAGAGATTATTTATCGCATTTTAGTAGATACAAAAGAGTGTTTAAATGTAGGAGAGATTATAGAAAAACTTTCAAATGGTTATCCCAAAAAAATTTCTATTAATACTGTTTATCGGACTCTTAAACTCTTTATTGAGTGCAAAATTGTGATGAGTATTAATGATAATGTGAATAAAGCATATTATATTTTAGATGAAGATGAAACTTTAGTATTTAGTATCTGTCCTGACTGTAATAGTATCAAAAAAATAAATTTATCTACAACTTTTTTTATTGACCCTTTGGTTGAAGAGTTAAAAGGTTCTAAAATTATTACTATACACAAGAAGTGTTTAATGTGTTAAAGAGAGTTCAAATAAGAGAGGTATTTTGATAATTATATATTATTTACCTCTCTTATTTGAGTTTTTACTCTAATAAATTATCTAAAGGATAGACAATGTTAACAGAAGAACTATATCAACAATTAAATAAGCAAATGATGCTAGAGTTTGAGGCTTCAAATCTTTATAAATCAATGAGTGCATGGTGTAATAGCAAAGGTTATATAGGTGCATCACGATTTTTAAATGAGCATTCTCGTGAAGAGATGCAACATATGGAAAAGCTTTTTACTTATATAAATGAAACAGGTTTCCAAGCCATTATTACGGACTTAAAAGCTCCTCAATATGAATTTAGTTCTCTTAAAGAAGTGTTTGAACTTATCTATAAACATGAGCAGTTTATTACAAAAAAGATATTTGAACTGGCTGATTTTTCTTTAGAGAGCAAAGACTTTTCAACATTTGCATTCTTACAGTGGTACACAGCAGAACAGCATCAAGAAGAGAGTCTCTTCCAAGGTATTATTGAGAAATTTGATATTATTGGTACAGAGGGTAGAGGATTATTTATGATAGATAAAGAGATAGGAAATTTAACTCAACATTAAATATAAAAAATAAAGGAGTGAATAATGAGCAATTATCTTTTAAGAAAAAAGTCTAAAGATATTTTGAAACAGATGAATATATGTAATTATTCTGAAAAATTAACTTGTTCTATCATAAAAGTATTGAGAATGAGACATAAAGATTTAGATATATCTCAAGCAAATATGATTGTAAAAGATATTTTACATGAGAAAATAGTTTAAATATTATAGTTAAAAAGGAAAGTAGTTAGATGAAAAACAAATTAATCTTAGGTTGCAGTATTGTCTTAAGTGTTCTATTGTTTACGGCTTGTGGAAGTAGTGATAATGATAATAATAATGGTAGTGATAGTGATAATGGTACATATACCAAGATATTCAAAGCTAAGTCTTCTGGAGACCAAGTTGAGGAATTGATGGGTGGTATTATTGGTATTGTTGATGAAGTTGGCAATGGAAAAATGGGAGACCCATTAGGTGAAAATATAGGAGATGCTGACACAACAAAAGTTGAATCTCAATTTTCATGGAACTCCACGATGGACTTTTATAATAATATTATTAGTATAAAAAATATTTTTGATGGTGGATTAAGAGTTGTAGCCCAAAAAGTAGATAGTGTCAAAATGGAAGAGATAGATAGCTTACTAAATCAATCTCTTGCTTTGATTATTGCTATTAGTGACCATGATGGTGACTTAAAACTTACAACATCTGATTTACTTGCAAATGATGGAGAGTTGGCTTTTAGAAATCAAGTTAAAAGTACAGATGGTAGAAATAAAATTATATCTGCCACAGCAAAACTTAGTGTATTACAAGCAAAACTAGAAGCTTTTAAACCCTCATTTACTTCAGCCGTAACAGATGCAGATAAAGAGGATTTGGCAAAAGTTGTTGATAATGTGATTGTAAAAGGTTATACAGACCTTGCTAGAGAAGCTCAAAAATTATCAATGACTTTAACTACTTTAAAAGATAGTCCAACATCTGAAAATATAACACTTGCAAGAGAGCAATGGAGAGGTGCAAGACTCTATTGGGAAAGTGGAGAGGGTCATATCTTTGGTCCAGTTGATACATTGGGAGTTGATCCAAAAGTAGATTCTTGGCCTGTGGATAAGACGCAACTTGATGGAGCATTATCTGGTTGGAACCCTGACCTCTCCAATATTGATGGTTTTCCTGTGACGATGAAAGGTTTCCATGCTATGGAGTATCTTCTTTTTGGTGATGGTAGTGCTTTGGAAAATGAAGAAGCATCAGCTACTAGACTTCAAACTCCTATAGGAGAAGATGATGCATCTGAAAAATTAAGATTAAAGTATCTTGAAGCGATGGGTCTCTCTTTTGCAAAAGATATTCAATCGTTAGTAGATGCTTGGTAAAAATATCTGTTCTAAAGAGTCTTTTGACTCTTTGGAGACTTTTAAAAGGAAAAATATGAATAAGAGTTATATGGGATATTTATTATTGGCATCAATAGTTACTTTTACAGCATGTACAAGTAGTGATGATGAAGAGGTAGCTATAAAGATACCAGCATTTGCAAAAGAGAAAATTTTGGGTGGAGATACTACTGATGTAGAGTATCAGGGTTCATCTCATGCTTTTTCTCAACCAGCTGCAAATTTAAATGGAGAGTTATTGGATTATCATCTTGATGGAGATGGCAATTTTGAAGTTATTCCACAAGGTTTAGGTCCTGTTTTTAATCATAATACTTGTAATGCTTGTCATCAAAGAGATGGACGAGACTCTCTGCCTCTTCTCTTGGATGATAAAGAGTATCTAAGTAGTTTTATTATTAAAGATAGTAATGGTTGGCATAAACTTAATGATGAGGGAACATTTCTTAGAATTAGTATTGAGAATAATGATACTAATAGTGCGTTGAAAGATGAAAATAACTGCTGGGGTGCACCTGTTCCTGTACCAAACTTCTCTGACCAACTCTTTCATAGAGGTGTTGCAGGTGCTAGAGATGGTAGTGGAAATATTGGTACAGGTCAAGCAGATGTTTGGATGAAATATGGCTATAAAAATATAACTTACCCCGACGGCGTAGAGGTGAAATTGAGTTATCCTATTTTAGCTGTAGATAATCCTTATGATGCTCCTGATAATCCAAATGAATATAACTCCATCAAAGTAGAGAGTAGTGCGATAAGTAGGCTCTTTAGACCTGATGTGAAGATGGGTATTAGAATTGGAATGCCGATGATTGGATTAGGACTTCTTAATGCAATTGCAAAAAAGGATATTCTAGCTTTAGCTGATGTGAACGATAGTAACAATGACAATATTAGTGGTAGAGCCAATTGGGTTTGTGATAAAGAGAAATATGATAAATGTAAAGAAGAGAAAAATTGTGATAAAAATCCTCCTATTTCATTGGGTCGTTTTGGTTGGAAAGCAAATACTCCAACAGTGGCACATCAAGGCTTAGGAGCATTGAGAGGAGATATGGGTGTGACAAATGTATTATTTAAGAATGAGAGTACAAATAATACTGATTTAATGAATGCTTATAAAGTAAATAATAGCACTTTTTCAACCGTTGAAGATACAAATATTACAGATGTAGATGAAGTGTTCGCCAAATCAATTATATTTTATTCTGAAACACTATCTGTACCTCCAAGAAGAGATGTAGAAAATAGTGATGTACAAGAAGGTGGAGCGTTATTCAATGATTTAGGATGTGTGAAATGTCATACTCCATCTTTTACAACAGCAAGTAGCTATACCTCTTTTTCTGTAGATAACAAAGAGATAAAAGCATTAACAAATCAAAAGATATATCCTTTTACAGATATGCTTTTACATGATATGGGTGATGATTTGGCTGATGGAAGAAAAGATTTTGAAGCGACAGGAAATGAGTGGAAAACAAGACCTCTTTGGGGTATCGGACTGACACAAACAGTAAACCCAGGAGCAGGGTTCTTACATGATGGAAGAGCTAAAACACTTGAAGAGGCTATCCTTTGGCATGGTGGAGAGTCTGAGGCTATCAAGTTGGACTTTATGAAATTAAAAGAGACGCAAAGAGCGAAAGTAATTAAGTTCTTAGAGAGCTTATAATAAAGAAAGGCAATAAAATGAAAAAACATATAAGCAAAATTTTGGCAGGGATACTTTTGACATCTCCTGCTTTTGCTATTGATTTAGAACAGATGGAGATATTTGGATATGGAACAGCGTTTTATAGTAACTATGATTACTTACCAAACTATCAATCATCTCCACAAAATAGGTCCAAAATAGATTTGGAGAGATTTGTTATCTCTCCTAGATTTATTATCTCTGATACGATTAAAATCGTCTCAGAGATAGAGTTTGAACATGGTGGTACTGGTTCTACTATGGAATACGATACTTTAGATGAATTTGGTGAGTTTGAAAGTGAGATAGAAAAAGGTGGAGAAGTTGTTCTTGAAGAAGCTTATATTGATATTAATCAAAAAAGTTGGCTTAATTTCAAAATAGGTCATATGATAGTCCCTGTTGGTTTAAATTCTCAAAGACATTTACCAAACCTTTATCTTTCAACAGCTAGAAACCTATCGGAGACAAGAATATTACCCAACACTTGGCATGAGAGTGGAGTGATGGTTTATGGTAAAGTAGCTGAGACTTTTAATTATCAAGCTATGCTTATGACAGGTCTAAATTCAGAGTTTTTTGATTCTGCTCATTGGATACAGGGAGGCACTCAAAAACGATTTGAGTATGCCAATGCTGATAATTTAGCTTTTGCACTAAGAGTTGATTATGGAAGTATAATAAGCTCTCATATTGGAGCATCATTTTATATTGGAAATACCAATCAAAACAGAAATAAAGAGCAATTAAATTCTGATGGGCAAGTAAGCATTACCGAAATTCATGCTGTCTATGATGAGGGAAATATTCGTTTTAGAACTATGGCTCTTTTGGGAACATTGGGAAATTCAGAAGAGATTACTACAGCTAATCAAGGATTACCAAATGCACTAGAAGCATACCGTACACCTGTTGCAAGTCAAGCTTTAGCCTATTTTGTGGAAGTAGGATACAATATTTCGCCTCTATTTAATTATGGTAAAGATATTATTCCTTTTGTCAAATATGATTTTGTTGATAGTATGTATAAGACCGATGGAAATGTTCAAGATGATGATAGATATGAAAGAATTACCAAAACAGTAGGTATAAATTATTTTCTTACACCAGAAATTGTGATTAAGGCAGATTATACGATTACTTCATTTGGTAGTCAATCCCAAATTAAAGATTTAAATACTATGACCTTTGCTGTAGGATATCAGTTCTAATGGAAGCGATTATTATCATTGCTCTAAGAGAAGGACTTGAAGCATTTTTAATTTTAGGTATTGTTCTTGCATTCTTAGAAAAAACAGCTCTTCAAAGTTTGATAAAATATGTATGGAGTGCTTTCTTTTTAGGTATTTTACTCTCTTTTATTCTAGGCTTTATCCTTACGGTGATTATAAATGGATTTGAGAGTGCAGATTTACAATATAACATCTCTTTAGTTGTCTTATTTATAGCTATTATACTTTTAACTTATATGCTCTTTTGGATGAGGGAGCATAGTGAAATAGAGAATATAAAAAGAAAAATTTTAACCTCTAACAAACAAAGTTGGATTACCTTTTTTATAGTATTTACAGCTATATTAAGAGAAGGATTAGAAACGGTTCTTTTTGTTTTGGCACTAATGATAGATGGACAAACATCTTTAGATGATGTTATATTAGGATTGAGTATAGGATTAAGCTTATCAGCACTGATTATATATATCTTTTTCAAAGCATTTATTAAAGTTCCATTACAAAAGTTTTTTCAATACAGCTCTTATCTCATTTTATTGATTGTAGCAGGGTTAGTCGGCTTATTTATCAAAGGTTTACAAGCCTATGCCTACTTACCTACACTTCAAGCACAACTGTATGATATAAGCTTTTTCGTAAGCAATACTTCAATTTTAGGAAAGATATTGGCTGTTCTTATGGGATATGATGCCACACCTTCACTTTTACAATTTTTAGGATGGAGTGGATATATTCTACTTCTTAGTCTCTTTTTATTTAAAAAGAAAAATCATAACCACAAAAGGAAACCACAATGATTAAATATATTTTTAGCATAGCACTTTCAACCTTATTATTGCTCTCTTGCCCCTTTGATGAGGCAAATGTAGAAGTCACTGTATTAGCACATACTAGCATTAATGGTGCATCCAAATTAGGAAATTTCATAAAAGCAAAAGAGGCGTTACAAAAAAATAAAAAGCTTTATGAATATTTTGAAAAAGCAAACAATGTAAAGCTTTACACTCCTCTAGCCCAAGCCATTGAGAGTAAAAATACCTCTAAGATAAAAGCACTCTTAGATAAGTCTTTAGTTTTAGAGATAAAAGAGCTTCTAGGAAAGGCAGAAAAAAGCTTTACAAAATATCAAAAGGTTCGCCTACTTCTTATCAAGACAAAAAGGCATCTCAAAGCACTCACAAGAGAAAAAATAGCAATGAAATATATGAAAAAAATATTCAAATCTATTGGAAACCCTGGACTTATGGGTGTGGGTAAAAAAAAGCCTAATAAAAATATGTTTCGTATAAATGTAAAAAAATTAATGAAAGTTATTCAATAAAAATAAATAGATAAGAGAAAAGAATAACATTTTTTCTCTTATTTTCATCGCACCAAAAATCAAACACTCAAAAAGCTTTATATTTTGTCTGCATCTATTATCACCTCTATTACCTCTTCTATATTTTTTATTTCTGTATAATTTTTGACCAAATGAGTAGCTATAGTGAGTGTCTTTTCGATAGCTTTTTGTTTTTGGCTCTCATCACTCATATCTCGTATATCTGCTACTCCTGCGATACCAAACATCCTCCGAGCCATCTTACACCCTGCAAAACCTAAAGACTCTTGAAAGATATTAAGTATAAACTCTTTTTTGTATATATCAAGATACTCTCTATCTATAAATCCATCAACCAGTAATGCACTCTCACTTGTTTCACTCCAAAGAGCCAAAAATTTCTTCTCAAACTCCTTATAAAAGCTCACAATAGTATCCAAAATCCACTCTTTATATTTCATATCAGAGTGAGAGTTATAAGACATAATCATATTACCAATAAACGCACCAATATCAAACCCAAAAGCCCCCACAAAAGCAAATTCTGGGTCAATCACATAACTTTTACTATCATTTACCATTATAGAACCAGTATGTAAATCCCCATGAAGCAGGGCATCATTTTGCGTCATAAACTTATATTTAAGTCCCAAAACAGCCTTCTTAAACTCCATATCACCAAAGAGTTTTTGAGCTTGTGGATTCTGTTCACTATTAGGCTCATTTGTCTCGTGAGGCATAAAGGCTGTGGTAAATACAAAATCTTCTGTAAGTTTACATAGCTCAATATTATGATTAAACTCATCCACCAAAGCCCTCTTATCAGAAGAGTTAAGATATAAAGATGAGGTATAGAAGAGATTATTAGCTAGATATGTAGAGATATGATTGGCTAGATTTACAAATATTTCACCCTCAATCATCTCATATCTCAAAATAGTACAATCAGCCAAAAACTCCATCACAACAATACTCATATCCTCATCACTATGGTATATAAAAGGGACAGCATCAGGAGTAATCTGTGATATATGAGTTAAAGCTCGTATCTCAAATGTCATCCTCTCACGACTTAGAGCATAACCCTCTCCTGCACATCGTAGATAAGGTACAGCCTGTTTGAGGATAAGAGCTTTTTGAGTGTTAGTCTTACTTTTGATGATAAAGACAAAGTTCAGATTACCATCACCTATCTCATCAACTCTCAAATCAGCATCATCTCCAAAATAGTCTCTAATATTCTCTATACTCAAAAGATAAGCAACGATACTCTCTTTCGTTAAAATCTGATAGGTAGATTTCATTAATAAGCTCCTATATTTTTGGTAAAGATTATATCACGCATTGGGTTAAATTGTTGGATTATTATATTTTAAAGTTTTTGGAGGTAATACTACTTTAAGTACAATAGGTAAACAAAAATCAAATTAATATCATAGAATCTGACTTTCAATGTAGGCTGTAGAAATAAAATAGTAAAACCTAGCTCACAAGATATTTGTATAATATCGCTTCTTCTGTTTCTAAATGCTGTAGTATCTTATAGAAGTATCCCCCAAATTCTAAATCTAGTTCATAATCAAATAGCTTCAAAATAGACCAAAAGCTTTGTAGCCTCAAAGTGTGAAGAGCTACCTAAGTGTAAATGGAGAATTATGATAGTTTCTACTCCTCCACTACCTCTCTCTCCAATACTCTCTCTCCATCTTTGTATAAATGTTCAAAAAGCAACTCACCATCTTCGAGGATAAGTCTATGGTAACCATCCTTTTTACCATCTTTGTATGACTCCTCTGTCCATATCTTGCCATCCTTATGGTATTGTTTATGCTCTCCATTTTTTTTACCATTTTTGTACATTGTCTCAGATATTAGTTGTCCATTTTGATAGTGTAGCTCATTACCCTCTTTTTTGCCATCTATATAGGGAATCTCTCTCTTAACATTGCTATACTCTATACTCATACCATGCTTGAGGCTATTTTTGTACTCTATCTCTTCTATCAAATCTCCATCTGTATTATATACTTTGGTAGTACCATCTAGTCTATTGGATATAAACTCTAGTTCTCTCCACAAAGTATGAGGTGTTACTTTATGTTCGTATTCTATCGTAAATCCAACTATATTATCAAACTCTCTTTGTCCATAATAGATAGAAGTTGTACCATTTTTCTCACCATTTATGTAGTGTATCTCAAACTCTATATCTCCATTGGGATAGTAGTGTTTTATGACTGATTTACCACTCTTTTGGATAGATATATTGTACTCTGTATTATTGTTTTCATAATAGCATACTCTACTGATATTACTCTCTCTATAGCTTATACTCTTTAGTGGGTCTATATGGTTATTTGAATAAGTAATATTATAATCTACCGTGCCATCTTTTAGATATTTTGTTTTGATACCATGAAGTCTATTATAATTATAGTTGTATCTATATTTTAGAGTTTTATTACTATCGGGATAATATACTTTTGTGATACCTTGTTTATAATTTTTTTTGAACCCAATAGATGCTATTAGAGTCAGGGTGTGCCAAGAAGGCGTAACAACTAAAGTAATTTAGGAGGATTGCATTAGCTATGCTATAAAGAAGATGGTAGTAGGTCTACCGTAATCGCTA
>JASFZJ010000007.1:0-33605 GCA_045267865.1 Sulfurovum sp.
GAAAGTAAAAAGAAGCAAAAGTAAAGATATAAAAAAGACTCATGGAAAGGAATATAGAAAAAATATTGAAGATTTTAAAAATATTCAAAAAATTATAGGTGAACCTTTTTTAAAAACTATTATGGATAATTATTTAGATGAATTATATATTATATTTTCAGATGATAACACATTAATTGATAAAGAATTAGATGATATAGAAAAAAGAAAAGTGTATTTAGAAAGTTTAAAAAATGCTAAAAACTAATAAAAGACTAGGACTACAATGAAACTAAAAAAAGGAGATTAGCAGATGAGCGAACTAGAGAGAATTGAAGCATTGGAAAAAGAGATTAGAGAGCTTAAAGGCTTGAATGGTGATGGTATTCCTACTTATAGTTTTAGTAAGATTTTAGAGAAATTGGGAAAAGATAAATATCAATATTTTATAAGTTCTAACTTTGATAGCACAAAAATAGATGATTTAAAAGATATTTATAAAAATCTGATATTTGTAAAAAATGAGATAATTGAGATGGTAAAAGAGGATAAAAATGCTAGAACACCCATTTAACCCAATAATTTTCAAAGACACCAAAACTCTGATATTAGGCTCATTTCCTAGTATTAAATCTTTTGAGAATGATTTTTATTATGCTAATAATCGTAATCAATTTTGGAGGATTATGGAGATGGTTACTAAATATCCTATCAATAATCGTGACCAGAAGATTTGGTTACTCAAAGAGAGTGGTTTTGGTCTTTGGGATATGATAAAGAGTTGTAGTCGTGATAATTCATTGGATAGTTCGTTAGAAGATGAAGAGGTGAATGATTTGAGTAGCTTTTTGGAGTCTCATCCTAGTATTACAAAGATAGCCTTTACAGGTAAAAAAGCAGAGGCTCTATTTGAGCTTCATTTTGGATATTTGGAGATTGATAGGGTATATCTTCCCTCTCCATCTTCGGCTTATGCTAAAATGAATATAGAAGAAAAATGTAAAATATATAAAGAAAAATTGGGGTTTTAATGGCAGTTTGGGCAATAGGCGATATTCAAGGGTGTTATGGAGATTTTAAGAAGCTCTTGAAGAAGATAGATTTTGATGAGAAGAAAGATAAGCTTTGGGTAGCAGGGGATTTGGTCAATCGTGGTGAAGGCTCTTTGGAGACTCTGGAGTACCTTTATCGTATTCGTGATAGTGTAGAGATAGTATTGGGCAATCATGATATTGCACTTATTGGGGCATATTATGGTATCAAGAAATCAAATCCCACGATAGACCCTATACTCAAATCACCAAAGGCAAAGGTACTTATAAACTGGCTAAGGTCTCAGAAGTTTTTGCATGTAGATTATAAGTTGGGATTTTGTATGTCTCATGCAGGAATTTCACCTAAATTTGATTTGGGTATTGCCATTAGATACTCAAAAACTATAGAAGAGAGACTACAATCAGATGGCGTAGAAGATTGGCTTAAAGAGATGTTTTATAGTGGTTATGGTGACTTTAGTCGGTCATCTACTCCTATTGAGATAGAGCGATATATATTAAGTTCATTTACTCGTATGCGTTTTTGTTATCATGACCATAGACTTAATTTTGAGCAAAAAGGAATGCCAACACAAGAGCTTCAAGATAAAGGATTAAAGCCGTGGTTTAAGTGTGCCACTAGAAAAGATATAGAGCTTAAAATTATATTTGGACACTGGTCAACGCTAGGGTTTTATCAAGATAAAAATGTTCTATCACTAGATACTGGTTGCTTATGGGGTGGAAAGCTTACAGTAGCTAGATTGGATAGAGAAGAGATTAAAATAGTACAGATAGATTGTAAAAAGCAGATGGAGTTTTAATCCATCTGGTTTCGTAAAAAAGTAGGAATATCTAGTACATCTTCATTTGAGCCATTATATCCACCAATTACCATTTTATTTGCTGATTTTAGAGTATTCATATTATGAGTTGTTATAGTATTGTTTTTCTTAGCTGTAGCTATCTTCTCTTTTTTCTTTTCAGCAGGAGCTAAAATAGCATTTTTATCTTCAAATCCTGTAGCTACAATTATAATTTTAACTTCATCTACAGCCATATTTATATTTGTAGTAGTTCCAAATATAACAGAAGCTTCTTCATCTGCACTCTCTTCGATTATATTCATAGCATCACCAATTTCCATAATAGGATAATCAGGATGAATATCAAAGTGTACAAGTACACCCATAGCACCATCAATAGATACATTATCAAGTAGAGGTGACTCAATAGCTGCTTTAGATGCGTCATACGCTGCATTTGCACCACTACTATATCCTGTACCCATAAGTGCTAAACCTCTATGACTCATAACAGTTTTAACATCTGCAAAGTCAAGGTTGATATCATTCTCTCCATGAGAGAGTATCACTTGTGAGATACCACCAACGGCTTGAGCTAAAATCTCATCAACCATTCTAAAGCTCTCTTTGATACCAAGATTTTTCTCTACAATAGATAAAAGCTTCTCATTTGGTACAACGATAATAGAATCACTCTCTTTTTTGAGCTCTTCTAGTCCCTCTTGTGCTAGTTTAGTTCTTTTACGACCCTCAAATTTAAAAGGAGTTGTAACAATAGCCACAGTTAATGCACCTATCTCTTTTGCAGCTTGTGCTATTACAGGAGCAGCACCTGTACCTGTACCACCACCTAATCCAGCAGAGATAAATACAATATCCGAGCCCTCTAGCATCTCTTTAAGGTCATCAAAGCTCTCTAAAGCAGCTTCTCTACCTTTGTCAGGCATCATACCAGCACCCAATCCTCTAGTAGCATTCATTCCTAGTTGCATCTTATATGGAGCAAGAGATGTATTCAGTGCTTGTGCATCAGTATTGGCAACTATTAAATCAATATTTGCCGTACCTTCTGTTATCATGTGGTTAATCATATTTCCACCACCACCACCAACACCGATAGCTTTAATCTTAGCTCCAGTTGTTTGACACTTTGTCTCTATAATATCTATCTCAAACTCTTCTATATTTGCCATTTTTTACCCCTCATATTTTATAATTTAATTCTAAAAAAGTTGTCTAGCCCAGTTTGCTAATTTTTTGAATGATTTTTTCTCTTGACCTAAATCAGGTAAATCATCAAATAGCATACTTGACTCTTCTCTATTCTTGTGTCTTGGACTTTCGTGTGCATCTCTAATATTTTTATTAGATTGTGTCTTCTCTATATCATGAACACTGTTACCTATTTTAATATCGCTTAGGTTCTCTTCTCTTACCATTTTAGAGTGAAGTAACTCCTCTTCAAAATCTATCTCATACTGTGTATGTTTCCCTGCTTTATAGTGAAGAAGCCCAATAACTGTAGAGAATGCTGGGTCTTTTAGTTCGTTAAAGAAGCCATTGATATTATTTGGATATCCAACCCTTACAGGCATACCAGAGAAGATAGCTTGTGCTAGTTCTCTAATTCCTTTGAGTTTGGTCATACCACCTGTAAGTACGATACCAGCACCTATTTTATCTTTGAGTTTTGATTTATCAAGTGACTTAGATAAAATCATCAAAGCCTCTTCTACACGAGAGAATATAACAGAGTGGACAACTTCCATAGATACACTATTTAGGTTCTCTTCATCTCCTATTATAGGGAGTTCAATTATATCATTAGAACTCTCAATCAGGTTACCATAACGAAGTTTTACATTTTCTGCTATCTGTAGTGGAGTGTGAAGAGCCATTGAGAGGTCATTTGTTATATGGTTTGAGCCAACGGCCAAGAAGTCATTGTATTTGATAGAGTTTCCTGCATGAACTACAAGATTACTTGTCTGTCCACCCAAATCTATAACAGCTACACCTAGCTCTTTTTCATCTTCATCCATTGTGGCTATACTAGAGGCGTAACCACTTAGAACAATTCCATCAATCTCAACACCTGCTAATCTAACAGCTTTTTTGAGGTTTGAAAGGTTAGATTTCTGTGTCATTATGATATTAACATCAGCTTCCATTCTACTGGCATTCATACCAAAAGGGTCTTCTATCCCATCTTGGTCATCTACTCTAAAGTTGTGTGGTAGTACATGGATAACATCATACTCATTTGGTACATTTGCATTATAAAGAGCTGTCTGCATTACACGATTAATCTCTTTTATTGTTATCTCATTATGGGGAATATTTACGATACCAGTGGAGTTGATACTCTTTGCATAAGAGTTAGATATAGATACCGTAGCAGTGGTTATATTACTTCCTGCTATTCTTTTTGCATCATTAATAGCTTTTTTAATCGCTTTAGATGCTAATTCTATATTTGTTATAGCACCTTTTTTGACACCTTGGGACTTGGCAATACCATGACCTTGTATTGTGACAATTGAATATTCGACCTCGGCCAAAATTGCACAAATTTTGGTCGAACCAATATCAATAGCTAAAATTGTTTCACTCAATTTCTCAGCCCTCCTCTATAAACTTCTGTAGGATATCTCTTATTTAATATTTTGATTAAATTAGATTCAAATGTACTCTGTTTCAATTTGTTTGTAGTCTCTTTCACTATATTTGTTTCATTTTTATCTACTTGTGTAACTTTTTGTTCGATAATATTATAAACTATCAATCTATTTGATACGCTAATAATACCCTTTTCTTTATATGAAGTAAATAGTTTTTGTAAAAATTTTAAACTTTCTTCACTATTTAGTGGTTTAACTACCACATTCTCTTCTAGTTTAAGAAAATCTGATATAATCGCATCACTTTGATTAAACTCTTTAAGTTTAACTTCAGCTAAAGCCATAAGTGCCTCTTTTTGAGCTTGATTACCATATATAACCGATGCCTCTTTTTGAGCCTCTTCATAAGTTTTGACTCTTGGAGAGATTACTTTTTCTATTTTTATAGTGGCATAAGTATCACCTACTACTTTTGGTTTGAGTATATCACCAATAGATTTAGTCTCTATCTCTTTCCAAATACTCTCTGTGAGTCTGCTATCTCCTAATTTAAGTGATAATACATCAGTTGAAGTGAGTTGCTTTTTCTTAAAGGCTATATAAGCTCTTTGTGCTATTTTTTTGCTCTTTTTGATTTTAAGGTCTGTTGTAGCTCTATCTTTTGCTTGTGCAAATAAAAGCTGTTTACCTTCTGCATTTGTATAGTTAAAAGTATTAGCTTCATAGTATGCTTTTATCTCATTTTCTGTTACATTCGTATCTGAAGTCGGTGTCCATACTACAGAGAGGTTATAAGCTTTTTTAGTATTAAAGTTCTCTTTGTTCATATCCCAATAAGCTTTTAGTTTATTCTCATCTATCTTAAAGTTTAAATCACTATTTGAGAGAACTTGATAAGCTATTTTATCACTTACACCCATTCCTGCACCAATAGCCTCCATCTCAAACTTAAGTGCTTCTACATTGATAAGTGCTAGAGTCTTTTGTATAGTAATATCTTCTCTAAGTGTCTCTTCAAAATCTTTGGCTTTAACTCTTTGACTCCTTAGGTAGCCATCATAAATTACTCTATTAAAAACTCCTTTTTCTTGAAAAGATGGAATAGTCTGTAGCTTTTTGGCAATCTCTGCATCTGATACAATAATACCTAACTCTTTTGAAAAGTTTAGTAATTTTGCTTGTGTTTCAATCTGAGAAAATGCTTGTTTGATAAGTCCCATCTCTTTAGCTTTTTTATCATCTAACTTACCACCTAGAGCCTGATTATATTGTGAATAGATACTACGATAAACCATATTTAATTTAGATTGTTTTATCTCTATCTCACCCACTTTGGCAATACTTCCTGCTTTTGACCCCAAATCATAACTACCCCAACCCACAAAACCTGCACCAATAAATGCAATGGTTGCTATCCAAATGGTCCATACTAAATATTTATTATGTTTTTGCATCCAACTAATCATACTTTAACTACCTTCAATCGAAAAATTTGTACAATATTCTATCTAAAATAAGCTTATCGCTAATGAATTGGAGTCTTAAATTGACTATAAATAGAAAAAACAGTGAAATAATGAAAAGAGATTTGGAAGTTATTTGGCATCCATGCACACAGATGAAAGACCACGAAACTCTTCCACTTGTACCAATTAAATCAGGAAAAGGAATTTATCTCTATGATTTTGAGGGAAATAGCTATATTGATGCTGTGAGTTCTTGGTGGGTCAATCTATTTGGTCACTCAAATAAGAAGATAAATGATAAAATTAAAGCACAACTAGATAGCCTAGAGCATGTACTTCTTGCTGGATTTACACACACACCTGCTATTGAACTAGCTCACAAGCTTGTAAATATCACTCCCACAGGACTCAATAAGGTATTTTTTGTAGATAATGGTTCAAGTGCAATAGAAGCCTCACTCAAAATGAGCTACCACTATCACCTAAATAAGGGCAAAACTAGACCGATATTTCTATCTCTAACCAACTCATATCACGGTGAGACGATAGGAGCGTTAAGTGTAGGAGATGTTCAGCTATATAAAGAGACTTACAAAGAGTTGCTTATATCAAATATGCAAGTAGCCGTACCAAAAGACCAAACTATAGAGTCTGCCAAAGAGGCATTAGAGAAGTTAGAAGAGGTACTCAAAACTAGAGGAGAAGAGATTTCAGCCTTTATCATAGAGCCTTTAATACAAGGTGCAGGTGGTATGAAGATGTACCATCCTTATTATCTCACAGGAGCTAGAGAACTGACTATAAAATATGATATACATCTAATAGCTGATGAGATAATGACAGGATTTGGACGAACAGGTGAGATGTTTGCGTGTGACCATGTCACTATGTCTCCTGATTTTATGACACTCTCCAAAGGGCTAACAGGTGGGTATTTGCCTCTTTCTGTAGTAATGACAACAGATAATGTATATAATGCATTTTATTGTGATTACAATGAACATAAAGCCTTTTTGCACTCTCATAGCTACACAGGTAATCCTCTAGCTTGTTCAGCAGCATTAGCTACACTAGAGATATTTGAACA
The DNA here is from genome assembly GCA_045267865.1 of Sulfurovum sp. Lineage (GTDB taxonomy): Bacteria > Campylobacterota > Campylobacteria > Campylobacterales > Sulfurovaceae > Sulfurovum. Next base: position 6,994 of record JASFZJ010000007.1, read on the forward strand.
AAATGATATTTTGGGTGAAAATAGAAAAAAGAGTGCTTATATAATGAAAGAACTCAAAAGATTTGAGACACTATCCAATATCAAAGAGATAAGACAACAAGGAATGGTCACAGCCATTGAGCTTAAAGGATATAAAAGCACTGAACGAACAGGACTCAAAATATATCAATATGCACTAACACAAGGCGTACTTTTGCGACCACTAGGAGATATAATATATTTTATGCCACCATACATTATTACTTATGAAGAGATAGATAAAATGATAAATGTAGCTTATGAGGGGATTAAGATGGTGGAGTGATGTTTTAGGGTGGAATACCCTAAACCACCAACTCATCCCCTAACTCTACATAACTTTTTCCTACCCTAGCTATAGGAGTAAACTCTATTATTAGCCTCTTTTTATCTGTGATAAGTTCATCTTTTATATAGATTTGTTTTACATTTAATACCAGTGGAATAGTTGAGCCTCCACCCAAATCTATCTCTTGATTAAACTCACAAAAATAGGCACATCCTACACCCTTTATCATAGATGGGAACTCATCAAAAATAGACTCTAATTCTATATTATAAAGCTCTGCTTCACTTATATCTTTGTCTAGCTCTTTTGAGCTATAGTGCATTTTTTCTAAATTCTCTTTTTCTACCATACAGATAGTACACTTTTTAGTTTTTAGGATATTATGGAGGGTATCTTTGGGTGTACCATCTGATTTGTGTCCTACAGAAATTAATACAGTAGCAGGATTAGATGAGAGGCTTATAAAATAGCTAAAAGGAGCGATATTAATCACACCTTTATCCTCAGTTACTACCCATGCAATTGGTCTAGGGATAATGGTTTGAGCCATTAGTTTATAGTTGTTATTTGTTTTATTGTCATCTGTATTAAAAATCATTTTTTCTCCTTATCTCTATTTTATACTTCTAATCAGAACTATTGTTTTGTTGCTGTAGTATTAAAAACACTATTAGTATTTCCTTGACTATCTGGACATTTATTTAATATATCTACTGATAAAGTAGCACTTGTACAACTATTAGCTATAGTCCAAACCTCTTTTAACTCTTGGGTACAACCTGATTGGGTATCTGTTTCGCTTCTTTTCATACCATTAGTATCTTTTTTGTATATATATGGTGCTCTATTTGGGTCAAAAGTAATAATATGACTATTAGAGCTAACTGTAGAATCACTATCTGTCAAAACTAAACTATTCGCAGGAACATTGATATTGATTTTTTGTCCATTTACAGCATAAGTTGTCGTCTGTGTTCCACCTGCTATATTCCATGTTCCACTCATAGAACATGATGCAGGAGAGGTTGCTGGTGTTGGTGAGGGGGTTGTTCCATAGTTATAAAAGTATAGAGTTGAACTATCATAACTAAGGTCTGTTCCTGTACCTACACCACCTACATATTTTTTATATGCAATTTTCAAATTATTAAAACTATTTTGAAGATTATTGGTTCTTGCTACTACAGCGTTATACATAACTCCATTTGTATCTTTTGTACTTAATGGTGATTGTGTAATCCAATTACCTGTTTTTATTTTAGTTACAACAATAGCTGGTTTATCTTTTTTTGTTACCAATAGAGTTAGATTTCCACTACTATCACTAATAAGTTTAATATCATTAATAATCTCTCCTGCTACACCTTTATATGCTATATGAGCACCTATAATAGAATATATTATCACCTCAGGAATACCACTACTATTATTTTGTAGATATACTATATATCTATTATCATCACCATCTATAGCCATATCAAAATGTGTACTTCTCGCATTGGTTCTATTGGGACTCTTTATATCAATAGGCGTACCCCATACACCTGATTGTTTATAAGCATAAACTAATTTATCATCAACTCCTGCACTGCTTTTATATCTCTGCATCAAAATGACAATATCTCCTTTTTTATCAATTTGTGCTTTAAAGTAACTATAAAAGGCTTTATCTACTACACTATCACTATATTTAGCAATAATATTTGAAGAACTCCAACTATTTGAAGCTGTTGTTCTAATATATTCATACGCTACACCTCCATAGTTCCACCAACCTGAATAGTTTGCAAAAAGATGAATATTATTATTACTATCTATAATCATATCTGCTACTTCTGCACTATCATTTGGTCTAACATTAGAAGATTTATTAAAAGTATCGACCTTTTCTATACTCCATATCCCACTTAGATTATTGGCACAATATAGCTCATAATTAAACTCATACCCATAAGTTATAGATGTTGGATTGGCATAGTTAGATTTACTATGTGCATTAAACCCTATAAATACCTTTCCATTATTATCTACTACAAGAGAGGCTCTTTTAATATTTCCATCATACCCTGTATTGATTTTCTCGTTATGCCAACTTTTCCCACTATCTGTAGATTTGGCATAATAGAGTTCATAATCATCGACAAATGCTATATGTAAACTCTTATCGGTATGTTCAAAAAAGTTATTACTATTTTGTGTTATAAAGCTTGTGAAGTATCCACTTTTATAACTATTTAATTGACTAATTATATTGTCACCACTTGTAGAATTGTTAGGGCTATCATCTCCTGAATTACTACCTGCACCACCACAACCAATTATTATCACCATTAAACCTATACCGATAAACATTTTTTGTAACTTACTAAACATATCTCTGCTCCTTATTATAAAGTATATAATATATTATATTCTAATTTTAGGAAAAAAGCTAAATTTAATAATATTTAGAGTTGATTTCAAGGTTAATGTTACACATTATCTAAACCCTAAATATAACTCCCCAAAAAATCTTCTTTTACTTCAACATATACTATATCATTTTGAATAAAATTACTAATATCAAATTCTATATCTTTTGGTTCTAGTTGTTTAGATGATATGATTAAAAAGTCATCTCCCTCTATTCTAAAGATAGTTGTATTTTTATATCTATTTTTGATAAATTTAGCATAATTTATTAGTAGTTGATTGCCATCTTCCCATGAGTGATTTAGATTAAATTGATGAAAATTTTTGAGTTGGATTTTATATATAAAAAACTCTTTATTATTGTAGTTATTATCTATTACAATGGGAAGATACTCTATTGTAAATAGGTCTGTTAGTCTATCTTTGTAGTAGTAAGCATACCTACTCTCATCAATTTTATTTTGTGGTAATTGTTCTGTATAGATGCCTATCTCTATATTTTTGAGTACTTCTAAAGATGCTTTGACTACTTCTGGATGAAATTGAATTTGACTTAGTGCCTCTATCTCTTCGAGTGCTTCATTGACACTCTTTTTTTTCTTATATATTCTATTGGTTGTCATAGCATCAAAAGCATCAGCCAAAATTATAACTCTTGATAGTTTGGGAATTTCATTACCATAAAGACCATCTGGATAACCTTGTCCATCATATCTCTCATGATGAGACCTCATTACTACAGCAATATCTTTATACTCAGTCAATTTGGATAGAAGCTGATAACCATCTATAAGATGTAATTGGATTATCTTATATTCATCATCTTCCAATAGTGCAGGTTTGAGCAAAACTGTATCTGGTGTAGCTATTTTACCAATATCGTGTAGAGAAGCTGCTATTGAGAGTCTCTCTATCTCTTCTTTTGGATATCCCATCTCTTTGGCTATCATTTCACAATATTGTGCTACTCTTACTGTATGTCCAGCTGTATAAGAATCTCGTTTATCAATCATATCAATTAGTGCTAATAGCATCTCTTTCTCACTTTTTACTTTTTGAGCTTGAAGCTCTATTAGTTGCTTATATCTTGTAATATCTTTAAATAGTACAACAACTCCTTTAATCTCATGATTATTTATCATAGGTGTTGCCATCAAAGATACATGTAGCGAAGTACTATCTTTTTTGACAACAATATCATCATCAATTGATAGAGTTTGACCACTATCAAGTATAGTATGGATTTTACAATTTTTGGCTGACCTAATATTATTGTTTATATCTCTATAATGGATAGTAGAGTATATATCTTTGCCCATAAGTTCATCTTTTCTATATCCTAACATCTCCAATGCACTACTGTTGATAAATACAATTTTAAGAGATTTATCTAAAACATATAATCCATCTCCTATACTCTGTGCAATCTGATAAAATCGTTGCATATTTTCATGTGCTAAATCTCGTTGAGCAAATATATCTAAATATAGACGGATACGATTAAGAAATAGATTATCATCAAGTGGTTTGGTAAGATAATCAACAGCACCCAACATAAAACCTTTGGCTACAAACTCCTCTTTTTTAAATACAGCTGTAATAAAAACAATAGGAATATTTTGGGTACTGTTATTTGACTTAATTAATTTAGCTACCTCATACCCATCCATCTGTGGCATCTGAATATCAAGTAGTATCAAATCAATCTTATCTCGAAGTAAGATATTCAATGCTTCTTTACCAGAATTAGCCATAACTATCTCTATATTATCTATACGAGATAGTAGTGTCTCATAAGTGAAAAGATTACTCAAAATATCATCAACACATAAAATTTTATGCTTCATCCTACTTCAACCCTATTTTTACCTTCTCTTTTTGCCTTATACATTGCCTCATCAACTCGTTCTATCATACTCTCCATACTATCTCCTTTTTGATAGCTTGTTACACCAAAACTACTTGTAATAGTACCCATTTCTCCAAAGTTTATACGCTCTATCGTAATACGAATATTTTGGGCTAAATTGATAATACTATTAATAGCTGTTAATGGGGCAATAATAATAAACTCTTCTCCTCCCCATCGTGCAAAAAAATCAGTTTTTCTTATCTTTTGTTGAGTATTATAAGATATTTTTTTAAGCACTTCATCACCTTGTAGATGACCATAAGTATCATTTACTTTTTTGAAATCATCTATATCAAAAAGTATCATAGATAGAGAGTTTTTATATCTTTGGGCTATCTCTATCTCATAATTTACAAACTCATTTAACTTTGCTCTATTATATAGACCTGTCAATTGGTCATGACATGCCTTATCTGCCAAATCTTTTGTCTCTATAATAAGATTAGTTACATCAGTAAATGTAACAACATATTCTTCTTTATTATCCATTTTGGTTACATTTAGCATAAAAGCATATTTTTGTGTATCTAAAGCCCCTGTCATAGATACTATAAAATCTCTATCACTATTATGATTATATAGATAATCTAGCCAATCTTTACGATTTTTAAACTCATCTATATCGTAATATATACAACTTTGAAAATAATTTGTAATATTAGTTATCTCCTTTAGCTCTTGCATATCAACTAAGTGGAAGAATTTTAAAAATGCTTTATTGGCTCTAAAGACCTCTATTCCATTTGTAGTAATAATCATATTATCTTGTTGGTCTAGTATAGACTCCAAAATCTTCTGCTTTGCATTGAGTTTAGCCTCTGCTTCTTTGAGTTGTAGTTGTAATTTTACTCTCTCTAGTAGTTCATACGCACGATAGGGTTTGACAATATAATCAACTCCACCATTTTGATATGCCTCTTTGATACTCTCTTCATCGGTTTTTGCTGTTACAAAGATAATAGGAATAGTTTTGGTTATGGGACTATTTTTAACCATAGTAGCTACTTCAAATCCATCCATCTCAGGCATCATAATATCAAGTAGTATCAAATCAATTTTCTCTTTGAGTAGTATCTCAAATGCACTCTGTCCCGAAGATGCTGTATAGATAGTATAATCTTTTTCTTTTCCTAAAATAGTAGAGAGTACAAAAAGATTATTCTCTATATCATCAACACATAATATACTCTTAATCATAAATCAACCTTTTTATAAATTCTATTTTTTACACTATAGGAGTTAAATTTTTTAGTAAAACTTTGGGGCATCGACTCACTCTCTCCTAAAAGTAGATAACCATCATCACTAAGTGAATTATAAAATAGCTCAAATACCATCTCTTGAAGAGGAGGTGTAAAATATATAAGTACATTTTTACATGAGATAATATCAAACTGCTTAAAAGAGCCATCTGTCACTAAGTTATGTGTAAAAAAGAGAATATTTTTCTTCAATCGCTCTTTAATCGTATAAAATAATTTATTACTATCAAGATAGTTCAATATAGTATGAGTTGATAAAACAGCTCTACTATTTGCTATTGATGTGATAATCAACTCTTTTGCATAGAGTCCACTCTTTGCTTCATCAATCACAGTAGGATTAAAATCTGTAGCGTATATAAGTGAATTTTCATACATTCCCAAATCATCCAAAACCATAGCGATAGAGTAAGGCTCTTCTCCTGTAGAGCTACCTGCTACCCAAATCTTTAGTGGTGTATTAGCAAACTCTCTAATCAAAAGCTCTCTCATAGCTATATATAGAGTGGGTTTTCTAAAAAATTCTGTAACATTTATGGATATACTCAATAATAATTCATCAAAAAGAACTCTTTTTGTCAATACCTCTTTGACCAATAGAGGTAGTGAGTTTATTCCAACCTTGAACATCAAACTCTCTACTCTTCTTGTGACACTACCTCTATCATATCTAACGAAATCATACCCATATAGCTCTTTTATCTCTTTTAAAAAACTTGTCATAAGAGTATCTTTATCAACTACTGTCTGTAAAATGGTATTCAAAAATGAGCGAATTTCATCTGTATTGAGGATATGGTTATACTCTCTAGTTGCAATAGCATTGACAATCATATCTTTGGCTTCACACTCATCTGGGTCACTTAATATTACACAACTGCCTTTCTCTCTCAATAGACTAAGTGCATCAGAGCCATCTTTGCCATAACCACAAGTTATGATTGTAATATTTGCACCTCCATAATACTCTGCCACTGATTTAAAAAGCTTACTTAGTGAGGGTCTAGCATAATTTACTTTATCATCATTATCCAAAATAATTTTACCATTTTGAATACTAATATGTTTGGCAGGTGGAGCGATATAGAGTTTACCATTTACTATCTCTTCACCATTTTCAGGGTAACAAATACTATATTTTGTCTTATCTTTAAGGATATTATCAAGTATAAGTTTAGCATCCTCTTTGATATGTTGTATCACAAAAATAGCAATATCAGCTAGAGGAATACTCTCTACTATACTTATGATTTTATTCAAACTATAAGCACTCCCACCTATTGTAATTGACTTAAGAGCTTTAAACTTTATATCTTTCATATTCTGCATTGTACTATTGTGTGAGCCAATCATAGAGTTACGGAAGCCTAATGAGGTTAAGTATTTAAAGAGTCTTGTGTGGGAGCTGTATAGAGTAATAGTTTGAGACTCTATATATATCTTTTTATAGAGTAAATTTATTATCTTTTTTGGTATAGTTTTTAGGTTTATAAAGCTTATCTCATATCTTGAAATACTATTTTCCAAAGCACCCTCAAAGCTCTCAATTTCAGATATTGATAGAGTATCTTGAAATATTATATAGCCACAATTATCTCGCCTAAAGACTTTGATACTCATTATTTAAATAACCATGCTTTTATCATAATAAGAAGTGCATCTTTTTCTATTGGTTTAGCAATATAGTCATTTGCTCCTGCATCTATACACTTCTGTCTATCTTCTTTCATAGCTTTTGCTGTTACGGCTATAATAGGTAGTTTTGATAAGGCTTTATCTTTACGAATTTCTATAATTGTAGCATAACCATCCATCTGAGGCATCATAATATCCATTAGTACCAAATCAACACTATTTTTACTCAATACCTCAATCGCCTCGTTACCATTGAGTGCATGAAGCGTCTTAGCTCCTGCATGTTGAAGTAGTGAAGAGAGAGAGAAGATATTTCTTGAATCATCATCAGTGATAAGTATTACTTTATTTTTTAAGATACTATTATTATTTTGTAACTCATCTTTACTACTCTCTATCATAGTCTTTACCAATATTTGTGAAGAGTTTTTATCCTCTTTTGGCATCTTAGTTTTATGGGTAAGAGGTCTCTTTTTTTGATCTCGTGTAATCAGAGGAAGATGGATACTAAAGGTACTCCCTATACCCTTATCGCTCTCAACTTTGATAACTCCTCCCATCAACTCAGTAAATTTTTTACTAATAGATAACCCTAATCCTGTACCTCCATAGTTACGACTAATAGAGCCATCAATTTGCTTAAAGGCATCAAAGACTAGCTCTTTTTTATCTCTATCAATTCCTATACCTGTATCTTTGACACTAATAATTAATGGTAATCTTTCTGCAATATTTTGACTAATAGACAACTTCACATGTCCTTTTTGTGTAAATTTAAAGGCATTTGAGAGAAGATTTTTAATCACCTGCATCAACTTCACACTATCCACTTGTACTATATTATTATAGTGGTCTTCTACAATAAACTTTATATTTTTCTCATTAGCAATGGGAGAGAATAGGTCTTGTGATTGAGAGAGTATCTCTTGAGTATCGAAATCATCATAGATAATCTCCATCTTCCCTGATTCTATCTTTGAGAGGTCTAGTATATCATTGATAAGAAGTAGTAAATCTTGACCGGACTGATGAATGACCTCTGATTTTTTAATATCATCACTATCAAATTTATCTATATTTTCACTCAACATCTTTGAGAGTAGGATAATGGAGTTGAGAGGTGTACGCAGCTCATGACTCATATTTGCCAAAAACTCAGACTTATATTGACTTGATTTTTCTAGCTCATAAGCACGAGTATCAAGCTCTGTTTTTGTATCTTGAAGCATACTATTTTTTTGTGTTAAATCTTGGGCTTGTTGTTCAAGTTGTTGCTGTTGCTCTTCCATCTGTACATTAAATTGTTGTAACTCTTCACTCTTGACCTGTAGCTCCTCATAAGCTCTTTGAGAATCTTCCAAAAGCTCTTTAATTTGCATATTTTGAGCCACATTAAAGAAGTAAGCACTTGATAATTTAGCTCCCTTATCCATAAACTCTTTATCAGTTGAGGTATAGTATTCAAATGATGCTACCTCTGCAACACCCATCAACCGACCCTCATATACGATAGGGAAAGTATATGTATTTAGTGGCTCTTGATTGATAATACCACTCTCAATTTTAAAGTCACTTTTTTTGATATTTTTAAGATGGATTGCTTGTTCTTCTAGGGCTACTTGACCGATAACTCCCTCTCCTTTTTTAAAGTGACTAGAGAATACATCTCGCTCTACAAAAGCATAAGATGACTTTAAAAAGAGTTCATTCTTCTCTTCATCATACAGATATATTACTCCTGATGAGGCCGATAAGTGTTTGACCATAGTAGAGATAGTCTCATATCCTAGACTTTTAATATCTTCTACTCCTGAGAGTCTATTTCCTAGACTGTTTAGACCATCTTTAAACCAATTATCTTGCTTATTTAAAATACGATTTTCATAGAGTGTTTTAGTCATCTTCTCTAGTGCATAACCTAACTTATCATCATCACTTTTGGGTTTAATACTCTTACTATAATCACCATTAGCAATAGAATCAGCTTGACTTAAGACCTGTTTGAGTGTTCTTGTCATATCATTAATGGCAATACCTAAACGGTCATTACTACCAACAGGCTTAAAACTCACATGATAATTACCCAAAGCTATAGATTCAGCAATTTTAGTAATCTGTTGAAAATAGTCAATGAGTGCATTCAAAGAGTGTGCTAATGTATCTTTATCACTATTAATTGAGATATATGTATCAATATCACCATAAGATAATCTTTTGGCAATTTGTGAAGTCTCCTCTAATCTATTAGTCATACTATTTATAGCAGTAGCTAATGCATCTCTTGATGAACTAGGTGTTAGCCTATTTGTAAAATCTCCTAGTGATACATTTTTAGCTTGATTTATAGTAGATTGAATATTATTAACAAGCTTATTAGATGAATTGATTAAATCATTAATCTCATCATTTGATTTATACTTAATATCTATAAATTTAATTTCTCCTTTAGAGAGAAGAGTTATCTGTTTTGTTACACTCTGCAAAGGAGTTAATAAACTATCAATCAAAACTTTAATAATATAAAAAATCAACAAAAATGTAACTATTAATATAATTATAAAAATCATCTTGAAATCATTAAGAGGTGCAAATACCTCTGCTTCTTCAACTTCAATAATAACTATCCAATACTCATCTTCATTTCTATTATCTGGATAGATTTTATGGAAATTATATAGCTTATTTTTGAGTTTATACTTACCATTCTTATTTTCTATAATATATTGATATATTTTAGGATAATCTATTTTAAAGCTTTCATCATGACCCAGCTGTTCACCCCACAATTTACTCTTATCCTTATGAAATAGATAATAGCCCTTATTATTAATCATATAACGCTTTTTTGTAATACCATCATTAGAGCTATTATTTAAGATATTTGTAAAATTTTTACTATAAGCATTTATAACAGCAATTCCTCTTTTTTGACCATTTTTATCATATATCACAGCGCTAAAGTGTACAATAGGCACATAAGGATATGTAATTTTTCCAAACTCCGTATTAAGCTCCATCTGTGATATAGTAACCTCTCCCTCTTTTAACTTTTTTGCCTTTAAAAAATATCTCTTTTTGGACTTATTTTGCATCTTATCAGCTGTTTGGACAACTGTACCTTGGCTATTTTTATCAAAAAATACATTAATATTCTCCATACCATCAAGCTTAATAATTCTTATTTTATAATAGAACTTTTTAAGGTTAATAAGAGAGGAAAATGTATCTTTGGTAGCTCTATCCCATATATCAATCTTATCTTTTACACCTACACTTTGCCAATTTAATAGTTTTTGCATCGCATAGAAATTTGCAATGAAATGGGCATCTTCCTTCATTACATATATCTTATCCTCTATTGATTGAATAATATTTCTTATATCATTATTCTCACTCTGCTCAATTTTTTGGATATAAACCTCTTTGGCTTTACTATATCCATAATAGCCAACAGTAGAGATAGCCATAAAGGTAATAATAATTATGCTAAATATAAGCTTTGTTTTAAGTTGTATTCGTCTTTGTATCATATCTTCATTACTTTCTATTCAATTTTATGTTGAGTTGATTAGATTTTTTCAAAAGCCATCCTAGCATTTGAGAGACATCAGTTGGAGTCTTATTGTAATATTTTTTTGCACCTCTTGTGATAGTATGATTGAGTCCAATATAGGCTTTAAATAGCTGAAGTTCAGCTAAAATAATCTGTGTAATCTCAAAAACATCACTTGGAGTAATATCTTCTCTTTTAAATGCATAGAAATCAACTATATCTAATTTTATATTTATCTCAATTTTCTTAATACTTTCTAATAGTTGTAAAGCGATATTGTAACTATCTGTAGGAGTATTTTGAGAATTTTCTTTTATAGGAGGAGTAATTTGGTCATCAATATTAAGTTGTTTAAAGATATTATCAAAATCCTCATAAATCCTTACAGCCTCAGCAAATACATAAGAGGGAGTAAACTTATTACCATTGATTATATCAAATTCACGACTTAATATATTTAACTTATTATAGACATCTGTTGGTGTCTTATTAGTATATATACCTACATCTCCTATCTCTTTATCAATACCAAATCGAAATTTAACTATCTTTACCTCTTGTATCAATCTCAAAATCTGTTCATAAGTAAATATTGAATCTAACTCTAAAGTAGGCTCCATATTGACAGGCTCAATAATAGGAAGATTATATTTTTCTCTTAAAATATTTATCTTCACAAAAAGTTCATAACTCATCTGCCATGTATGTCTAGGTAGCAGTTTTGTTTGAATATCTATATATTTGGGCTTCTTTGATATACCAAAATGCTCCTTGATAAGCAAAATCTCTTTATCTAGTTGAATAACTTTTCTATAGACATTAGATGATGTAATACTCTTCTTTAAACTAGTGGAAGCATTAAGAGAAGCCATCCATATAAATAATATAAAACTTAATCTTAAAAACATAATATCTCCATAATTATATAAAAAATATTATAACATAATTATCTGTAGTAACTTATTTAATTTAAAACGGGTAGAGTTTTGGTGATAAATTGTATTATTTGAATATCACTGTAGCCTCTGTCTCTCCATTTAATTTGAATGTTATATTTATATCTCCTGTTAAGTTATCTCCCACTTTATAAAAATAGTTACTATTTGGATTTATTGTGCCTACTGTTGTATAGATAGTTGGTTGTGGTGAGTAGTTGAAGAAGTTTATTGAACCCATATTATAAGTTATATTATTATAGGTAGTATAAGTAAAATCACCTGTATTGTAGGTAGGTAAATCAATTAGATTTGTACTATCTGATAATATAATAGCCACTCCCCACTCATTTAATAGATTAGCAAATGTTTTATTTGCTCCTTGTGGTGTTTTCCTTACAGCTTCTTCTACTGCTCTATAATCACCAAAACTACTATTCATAATATCTTTAAGTAGTTTAGCCCCACCATAGTTTCGTATAAGAAAAGTACCAAATGCACTTACTTTTGAGTAGTCTGCTAAGTTGTAAGACCATTTTGTTAAGGAGAGCCTACTATTTGCATTAAAAAGAGGATACCTACCTCTAATATTATCAGGTTCTCCAGCACTTCCATCTGTATATACTACTCCTCTTGCTCCTGTATATCTGACCTTGGTGGCTACTAAATCTTCTACTGCCTCAGAGAGCATCTCTGCTAACCAATTATCTACAGATACATCTTGCATAATCTCTTTTTGATAAAAACTTATTACATGTTGTAACTCATGAGCTAGTGTCGATACTGTCTCTTTTGCCCAAAAACCATCTATACTCCAAGTATTATTCAAATTATTTGCAAACATTACAGAATCTACATAAAATATTATTCTCTCATTTGAACCAAATACTTCACTTTGTAGATAGTTATCTTTTGCCCATGCATATCCTATAACACCACCAATGGCACTATTGTCTTTATCTATATCTGTTAGTAAGATGGTTATCATATTATCTGCACCGATAAGTTTATGGTTTTTATTACTAGCATTAATATCCCACTCTGAGCCATATATATTGGTTACCCAGTCATATATATCATTTTCTAGTCCATCTTTCAAAAATGTATCAGCCAAAATATCGACCATATATTGTGTGACACAGTTTGTTTTGCTACATCCACTTCCACTATCAAAAGCATCATCTGAGACCCATATATTGAGTCCTCTCACACCTGTACTAGTAGTTATATCTGATACTATTTTTTTGGCAGAGGCTTTGGTAGTAATAGAGCCATACTCATCAAGAGAGAAAATCTTTTTATCTCCTAATATATCTTTTTTCATCTGTTTGGGTATATTTATGAGTTTAGATTGAGGTTTTATAGTATTTATAGGAGCTTTAAACTCTCTAATATAACTAGGTGTAGGTAGTATATTATGTTGAGCTAGAGAGGTATCTATTATCTTTAAATTTGCTTTTGAGACCATCTTTGTTGCACTGTGAGAGATGATAGGTGTAAAAGAGGTATTAGCACTATTACTCAATACTATATATAGACTTTTTGGAGTATCACCTATAGATATAATACTATTTATATTAGAAGCTGAGCCTAGGCTTTTTACTTGTGTGTTGTTATCTACTATTATAGTGGAGTTGGTTGAAGTGTTGGAGATATTTTTATTATCTATAGAACTCACAGTAGTTGTAGCAGGTGGAGTATTATCTCCACTACGACATCCTATAAAGATGAGAGAAGATACTATTATAGTTATATAACTTTTCATATCTATCCTTTTTTATATTATATGGCTATTAGAGTTGCCTCTGTTTGACCATTGAGTTTTAGATGTATTGTTACATCACCTGTTAGATAATCTCCTACTTTATAGAAGTAGTTAGCATTTGAGTTTATAGTACCTAGTGCATTATTTATAGCAGGGGTAGGGTTATAGTTAAAGAAATTAATTGAACCTACACTATAAGTAATGCTATTATAGGTGGAATAGCTAAAATCACCCGTATTGTAAGTAGGTATATCTACTATATTATCATAGCCTGATAACATAACGGCTACACCCCACTCATGAAGCAGGTTAGAGAAGTTTTTGCCATAACCATTAGGAGAGAGATTTATAGCATTTACTACAGCTCTCTCATCTCCAAAATTATTATGTATCATATCGTGGAGAAGCTTAGCACCACCATAGTTCCTTATAAGAAAAGCACTAAATGAGCTAACTTTTGAGTACTGTTTTACCTCATTACTCCAATCAGTCAAAGAGAGAGTATTATTGATATTATATATAGGATATTTACCACTACTATTATTTGGCATACCTGCACTACCATCAAGATAAGATACTCCTCTAGGTCCATTTTGCTTTAGTTTGGTAGCTAACATATCTTCTGTAGCTAGAGATAACATCTCATCTAACCACTTATCTACTCTTGTGCTTCTTAAAATTTCTTTTTGATAAAAACTAATCATGTGCTGAAACTCATGGGCTAGTGTTGTTATCGTCTCTTTTGCCCAAAAGCCATTTATATCCCATACACCATTATTTTTATTGGCAAACATCACAGAATCTATATAGAACATAACTTTCTCATTTGAGTAGCGAGAGACAAAGTTATCTTTTGACCAAAAAAATCCTATTACTCCTCCATTTGGGCTATTATCACTATCTATATCAGTTAGAAGAATTGTTATCTCATTATTATCAGAAATAAGTCCATTAGACGCTCCCCACTCTTCTCCATATATATTAGTAACCCAGTCATAAATATCATTATCCAATCCACTTTTCAAAAAGTTATCAGCTAATCCATCAACCATATCTTGGGTTACGCAGTTTACTTTACTACATCCACTACCAAAAGCATCATTTGATACTGAAATATTAAGTGTCTTACTGCCCATATTTGTATTAACATTATAGACTACTTTTCTAGTTGTAGCTGTAGTTCTTTCAGTACCACTATTATCAAGATAAAATACTCTATTATTACCTACTATATCTTCAGACCTTGCTGATATAGTATCTGTACCTCCTATAACTCTTTTTTTTGCCTCTGCTATTAGAGCAGGAATTTTAATATCAAAATCATCTACATATTGAGGTGATTTAAATATAGGAGACTCCTCTATGTAGTAGCTATTATCTACTATGTTTAAACTTTTTGATAATATACTTGTTGTAATAGTAGGAGTAGTAGATGAGCTACTACTATTACTTAGCAGAATATATAGACTTTTTGGTATATCCCCCATAGATATAGTGCTATCTATTGAGATTGATGAGCCTAATGGTTTGATTTGATAATCTCCATTCATCATAGATACTTGTGAAAATGTATATGTATCACTAGGATTATTAAAGGTATAAGCACTTATAATATCTAAAAACATACTATCTGTGCTATTTGCTCCTTTATCATCTGTGACAGTAAGAGTTAGAGTAATTTTACCCTCTATAGTAGGAGAGAATGTAAAGCTCTCCTTATTTGATAATAGAGTACCATTTTTTGTCCACTGATAACTTACAATAGTTCCATCTAAATCAGTTGCTGTTCCTCTAATTACAATATAATCAGTTACTTTAACAGTTTTATCACTCCCTGCATCTGCAATAGGAAGCTGATTAGAACCATCAAAAGCAGTATTATCCGAGTTAATACTCAAAATCATCAAATCATTAGCTTTAGTCCCACTACTATTTGTGATAGTTAATTGTAGTGTATGTATTCCACTTATTATCGTTGGATATGGAAATATCCTATTATTAGATAAAATTTTGTTTCCCTCACTCCATTGATAAGTAATAGTAGAACCATCACTACTACTACCTTCTCCTTTTAAAACAATATATTCATTTACTTTAACACTCTTATCCTCTCCTGCATTTGCAATAAGTATCTTATTTGATGGTATCTTATTTGACTGTGTCCCATTAGTCTCTTCTGTTATGCTACTCCCACAGCCTGATATAATCAGTGCTGAGAGTATAGATAATGATATTTTAAACGGCATTCAATTTCCTTGTAAATATTCCTAAAAACTTTTCCCATAAAGTTTTTTTAAAAAGTTTATTTTTATAGTTTTGATTTGTATTTTTATGTTTATTCGCTAACAAAATATACTTATCTAACTTTATATTTGCCTTTTTAATATAAGTTGGCTTGAAATTATTTCGCATCCAAGACCTTCTCTATCTCATTCATCGCATCTTCATTTTTAAGCCTAAACTTAATTTCGATACGCCGTGATGCCTCTTTATCTTCTACTCCCTTTCTCTTTATAACATCTAAATATGCTCTTCCTGAGGCTATCATAAGTGGTCTAATATTGTATCTTTTACTAAACTCTAACGAGAGAAGATACTCCATCACAGCCAAAGCCCTATCTTGTGATAATTGGAGGTTAAATATATAGCTCCCATCGCTATCTGTATGCCCCTCAATGATTATCTTATCAAGATGTGGTCTTATATTTTTGTCTCTAACTAGTATCCCTATATAATTCTCAAAAGCTTTTTTAAGTTCCACTTTTGCTTCTGGTTTGAGTGTAGATTTCCCTCTTGTGAATAGTATATTAGAAGCTAGTCTCAATGAACCCGTCTTCTTATCTATATTTATCTTATTCCCCAAGGCATTTTTAAGTGCTTCTACAACTCTTAGCTTTATCCCTGTTAGAGATTTTATTTTCGCTTTTTGAGCTCTTAGATTTGCCAAGAGGCTATCATATTTACTCTTCTTCTCATCCATCGCATTTAGTAGTTTTAGAAGTTTATCATCTCTGATTTTAACCTTATCTTTACTACTACCTAGCTCATTGGACAATATAAGTATCTTTCCTTCATAGTCTTTGAGACTTTTTTTGTTTTTTGCTATCTTCTCCTTATCTTTTTTTAGAAGTGTTTGAGACAATATTATCTTATCTTTAAGCTCAACTTCTCTAGTATTGCTCTCTATAAGCATCTTGTTTAGTTTAGCTATCTCATCTATTTTGAGTCTTAGTATCTTCTCATTTTTAGAGAGATTACTGCTCTTCTGCCCTAAAAGTGCCTCCTTGGCATTAAGGTCTGACTTGAGTATCATAGACTTAGATATAATAGCTCCTATCAGAAGAATAAAAACAAAAAGCAACCCAGCCATCAAGTCAGCATAAGATATCCAAAAATTATTCTCTTCACTCTCGTTTTTATCTCTAAACATAACTTACTGCTTCTCTTGCTGTTTTAACATAGCCATATTTTTAATTATTAGTTGATTTTGTTCAGATATGATATGTGCAAAGCTAGTAAGCTTCTCTACAGATTGTCCTAACTCTTTGTCTATGGTATCAAAAGTATAATCTATACTCTTATCAAACCTCTCCATAGCCCTTTGAAGAGACTGTGTATTTGTATTAAATCCTTCTATATTTTTCTCCATATTTGTAGCTGCAACCACATTATCTTTTTTAAAGGTTATATTATTTAGTGTATTATTTAGTTCCCTAGATGCATTTTGCATCTGTTCTGTGAGGAGAGAAAAATTATTTGTAGTTTCACTCATTATCATAGTAAAATTTTTGAGATATTGGTCATTTAGCTGTTTGATAAAGTCCATATTGAACATCTCTTTAAATGTCTTAACTATCTCTTGGTCTTTTAGCTCACTTTGCATGTGTTGATGTTTTATAAGCTCAGATTTTTTCCATACCCTAGATGTATATACTTTCTCCAAATTCAAAATTTGTCTATCAACCTTTGCAACTCCTCTCTTTTCAAAATATGTCCATATAAGAGAGAGCATAATACCATATATAGAGGCATAAAATGCAGTACCAATACCTGATAATAGTAGAGAAATTTCACGGTCAAGTGCACTTGTATCTTTGACTGTAAAGTCAGGCATAGAGAGCGCTATAGCGATAAAAGTACCCAAAATACCTAGCATTGGGAATACTGATGGAGCTACTTTAGCAAAGTTATCATTACGAATATCTTGATAATATTCAGAGATAAACTCTTTTACATGCAGAGTTGATTTAGTTTTACCCATAATAGTTAAAGCATTTGCTCTTAAAGCACTTTGAAGGCTATCTTCCATAAGATGTAAAGAGCCATTTATATGACAGACTGAATAGTTAGCATTATGCTTGATGAAAAATGCAAAAACAGTAAATATAAATGCAATTATACTAAGCGTATGTAGTTCAACTTTGAGATGAAATATACCTACATAAGCTAGAATAAGACCAGCTAAAAATAGAAAAGGTATAAGCAATATAGCAAAAGAGTGAGAAACGCATGAAGTTGATTTTTCATTGACAAATTGTTCCATATTATTATCCTGATAAGTTTTAGTTAAAATATTATATCTAAAATATTTTAAGAAACTATTACTTATGGATAAGCGACTGTATATATTATCATACTTTTTATGATATAATAACAGTTGTTAAAAAATTAATACAAGGAATTGACTATGGCAACTGTAAAAAAAGATGAAGTAGAAGAGAATATTACAGAAGAAGAGGTAATACAACTAACTCCTGAAGAGAGACTTTTGGAGTCACAAAATATTATCAAAAATCATATGATGGTATCTTTAGGATTTGGTATTATTCCTATTCCTGTAGTAGATTTAATTGGTATTACAGGTACTCAGCTTAATATGTTAAGAAGTCTATCTAAAGTATATGGTCAAGAGTTTAAACAAGACTTAGGTAAAAAAGCTATAGGTTCATTGGTTGGTGGTGGAGTAAGTATTCCTATCGCTATGGGACTCTCTAGTTTAGTCAAATTGATACCAGTAGTTGGACAATCAGCAGGAGTAATATCTATGGCAACTAGTGGAGCTGCTTTGACTTATGCTGTTGGTAAAGTTTTTGTTCAACACTTTGAATCTGGTGGAACATTTTTGACTTTTGACCCTGCACAAGTAAAAGAATACTTCAAATCAGAGCTTGAAAAGGGCAAAAATATGGCTAAAGGTATAGCTAAGGATATGAAAAAAGAGACTAAGGTATCTGCTTAGATGTTTGAACATTTAATACAGTTTTTGAAAAGAGAAGGAGACTTCTCTTTTTGGAAAAATATAATTTTTATGGCTACAGTATCAGGTATAGCAAATGCTGGTCTATTGGCTATAGTAAATTCTGCATCCAATTCTGCACAAGATGAAGGGTTAAACTACCGTTTTTTTGCAATATATATCGTAATTTTTTTGATATTTTTTATTACAAAAAGATACTCTTTAAAATATGCTTCTATAGAGGTTGAGAAAATTATACAAAATGCTAGAGATAGAATATCAGTAAAAATAGTAAACAGTGAATTAGTGACTATGGAGAGTTTGAATTTATCATCTCTATTTGCTAGACTTACTAGGGATACAACAACAATATCACAATCGGCATTCCAGATAACAGGGGCTGCACAATCAGTTATTATGATATTTTTCTCTATGATATATATTTTGACTATATCTAAGGTAGCATTTTTTATAATTATCATCACATCTACCATTATTACAATTACATATTCAAGCTTTGCCAAGGAGTTTAGTTCAAACTTGAAGAAAGTAAATAAGATAGAAGAGAGTTTTATCACCTCCTTGAGGTCTATTATAGATGGCTTTAAAGAGTTAAAAATAAACTCATATAAAAGAGAAAAGATAATAGAACACAACAAGATAGTATTAAATGATTTAATAGACTCCAAAATTAAGATAAGTGACCTTTTTGTAACAGCTATAATGTATGCAGAGATTTTTCTATATATTCTTCTAGCTCTTATTGTTTTTCTACTGCCTCATCTTACAGATTTGGATAGTATAACTATAATCAAATTGACAGCTGCTACACTATTTATCATAGGACCATTTGGTATGATTATTGGTATTATTCCTATGGTATCAAAAACAGAGACAGCTATCTATCATATAGATGAGTTGGAGAAAAGTTTAGATAAAGCTAAACAAAATATAGACTCTATAGAGGATAATAGTGAGACTATTGATGAATTTACTACACTTAGCCTAAAAGATATAGAGTTCTACTATATTGATGATTTAGGAGAGAGGCTATTCTCTATTGGTCCTATAAACTTAACTGTCAAAAAGGGTGAGACAATATTTATAATCGGAGGCAATGGGAGTGGAAAATCTACTCTTGTAAAGACTCTTTTGGGCTTATATACTCCTCAAAAAGGGAATATATATATAGATGATGAGAAGATAGATTTATATAATTCTCAAGCATATAGAAACCTTTTTTCTATTATATTAACAGACTTTTATCTTTTTGATAGATTTTATGGATTAGAAGATATAGACAAAAAATTAGTCAATAGACTACTTAAAGAGATGCAGTTAAATAAGAAAACCAAGTTTATAGATGGAAGATTTACAAATACAAATCTATCTACAGGACAGAGGAAGAGATTGGCTCTTATAGTATCTATATTGGAAGATAAAGATATTTATGTATTTGATGAATGGGCAGCAGACCAAGACCCAGAGTTTAGGAAATATTTTTATAGCACTATACTTAAAGAGCTTAAAAGTAGAGGTAAAACAGTTATCGCAGTAACCCATGATGATGCATACTTTGGTGGGGCTGATAGAGTATTCAAGATAGATTATGGTCAAATGAGTCAATATAAAGGTGAGATATGAAATTCGTATATGTAATGCTAACATTTTTACTAACAATTCTTCTAGTATTAATACTATGGAATAGAGTAGTTATAACTGTTCACGCAGGTGAGGGTGGAGTATTATTTAAAAGATGGGGTGGGACTGTGATTGATAAGATATATCCTGAGGGAATTCATGCGATATTCCCATGGAATATAATAACAAAATATAATCTTCGAGTACAAGAGAAGAGGCATGAGTTTTCCGTTTTATCAAAGCAGGGACTCAAAATAACCATCAAAATATCTATTAGATATAGACCACAAGCAGATATGATAGCCGTGCTTCACCAAAAGATTGGACCAGAGTATCTTACTTTTGTTGTTATACCAGAGGTAGAATCTGTTATTAGACGATACTTTGGTAATTTTACAGATGATGAGATATACACATCTAAAGGGGCTATTTTGGAAAAGATAAGAGATGATGCTATAAAACAGCTACTAGATAAGTATATCATTCTTGATGATTTACTTATTAGAAATATAGATTTTCCACAATCTGTTAAAGATGCCATTGAGGATAAAATAACTCAATACCACAAATATAAAGCTTATGAATATAAGATTGAAAGAGCAAAGCTTGAAGCAGATAGAAAGATTATTGAAGCAAGTGGAATTGCTAAATATAAAGACATAATATCAAAAGATATTACAGACAAATACTTGATATGGGAAGGTATACAGGCTACGGTAAAATTATCAAAGTCTCCTAACTCCAAAGTTGTTATTATAGGTTCTGGTAAAAATGGATTACCTCTTATATTAAACACAGGGGAACAATCAGCACCTACATCAAAACATTTAATAGAAGATAAGAACAATACTAATGAAAATTAAACATATATTTATATTTTTTATAGTTCTTGCCATCTCTTTGCCTCTTATAGATGTATTTCTTCTTAAGACTACAGATATGGCTAAATTAAAAGAGACGATAAAATATAACCTAATAAATTTAGATAAAGATGAACCTATAAGAGTCGGTGTAGTCTGGCCATTTAGCGAAGAACCAACAGAAGATGATTTTAAAAATGGAATTTTATTTGCACTAGAGAGACTAAATAGAGAAAAAGTCTTAGGGAGAGAGATAGAGGTTATTTTTGAAAATGATAAAGGGGATAAAAAGTTAGCAAAAGCTATTGCAACTAAATTTGCAAATGAGAAAGATATATTAGCTGTAATAGCTCATAATAATGTAGATATTGCTATTCCTGCATCAATAACTTATGAGTATGCTGGAATGATTATGATTTCACCAGCTGTATCTTCTCCTAGCTTTACAAGAGAAAACTTTGATTATATCTTTAGAAATACTCCTAGTGATTCAGTTATAGGAGAAAAACTTGCAGATTTTGCCAAACAGATGAATTTCAAAAAAATTATTGTATTAAGTAGTAGAGACTCTTACTCTGAGGGGCTAAGAGAGGTGTTTATTGAAAAAGCGATACATAATAAGATAGAGATTGTATATACTCAAAAATTTAATCCCAAAGAGAGAGAGTTTACCAAGATTGTAACAGATATTTCACCTAAAATAAATCATAAAATAGATTATGATGCTATCTTTGTAGCAGGAGATGAAGATAGTGTACCTATTCTCATCAAAAAGGCTAGAAATTATGGTATATTTGCACCATTTTTGACAGGTGATAGATTAGATAGTACAAGCATATTAGATTTAGGCAAAGAGATGGATGGTACTATTGTGGCTACTATTTTTAATACAGATGTTGTATTAGAGAGGACTCAGAACTTTATAGAAGATTTTAGAAAAGTATATAATCACACTCCTGATACATGGGCAGCTCAAGGATATGATGCCATGATGTTATTGGCTACTGCCATAAGAAAAGCAAAGAGCCTTAATCCAGATTTAATCTCAAGAGAGCTTAAATATACAAATAATTATAATAGCATATTTGGAGACTACTCACTAGATACAAAAGGTGATGTTGTAGGTAGAAAGATATATTTCAAAGTCGTAAAGAGTGGAAAGTTTAAGTATATAACAAAGGATTCATATTGATAAAACAGTTATTTTTGGTATATCTACTCGTAGTCACTCTATCTATATCTCTATGGAGTCAAAAAGTTACAATCTACTCTGATTGTGATTTTAAACCATACTCTTATTGTGAAGGAGATAAGGTTAAAGGCATAAGTATTGATATATATAAAGCTATATTTAGTAAGATAGATGACTACTCTGTAGAGATAAAAGGTATTGATTTAGAAGATGGTCTTAAAAAGATGGAAAATAGTGAGATACTAATGTTGGGAACCGTACCTTATCGACCCAAGAAGAGAGCATATATCAGTGATTATACGGAATCTTTTATATATCAAAATGAAGTTCTTTATTGTAATAGAGATATAGGTATTAATAAACCAATCTGGCCAAAAGATTTTAATAATACAAAAGTAGCTATTATGAAAGGTTTTAATATAGATGAGAGCCTACAAAATGCTATAGATAAAGGATATATAGAGCTAGTAGAGGGTGAGCAGAAAGAGAATTTGGATAACCTGATATATAAAAAAGTAGATTGTTATATCAATGATGCTATCTCTCTTAAAGGTGAGCTATTAAAAGTGAAAGAGGAGTTTAAGAAGAGTGATAATAATATATCACTCGATGATATAAAAGCAGTATTGTCTATCTCAAATAACTCCTATCATATAGGTTTTTCCAATGCCAATTTCCCCGCCAAGAATTATCTGATAAGAAAGATAAATTTAGCTATTAAAATAATGCAAAACTCTAAAGAGATAGAAGAGATAAAAAGCAGACACCTAAAGCTATATCTTCATCCAGAAAAAAAGATAACTATTGATGTTGGTCTCTATAATTGGGGAGATAGACTTGTATCTCAAAAGCTAAATGGATATGGAGTGATACCAGAGATAGTCTCAAAGGCATTTGAGACAGAGGATATAGCCGTCAATTATCAATTTCATCATCATCATTATGACTATCTATTGACCAAATGGGGTAAGCTATGTATGACTGTACCTTGGTTAAATAGAGGAGATAGGGAGAGGTACTTCTATTTTTCAGATAATATCAAACCAACAGCTATATACTTTTTTTATAATACCAAATATAATCGAAAAGGTAGTATTAAAAATGACCTTCAACTATATAATATAGGTGGTATTGAGGGATATGATTATAAAAAAGAAGTTTTTAATAATGAAAAAACTATACAATATACCTCTTTTACAAATTGGAAAGAGCTTATAGAGGCTCTTTTGTCAAATAAAATAGATGTTGTTTTTGCTCAAAAAGAGAGGTTTTATAGCCATCTTGATGGGCTTTTAGATAGTGAAAAGAGATTGATACTATCCAATAGTGAAGCTCTTATAAAACAGGGAAATTATGCTATCTTTTCTAAAAAATGTAAAAATTCAAAAGAGTTAAGATATAAGTTTAATAGAGGATTAAGAAGAATCAAAAAAAGAGGTATATTTAATAAAATATTAAAAAAATATAATATGACGATAGATGAATTTAATGGGATAAAAGATAATAGAATAGACTCAGATAGTGATGGTGTCTTTAATGCTTATGATAAATGTGAAGATACTCCTAATAGTATCAAAGTAGATGAGACTGGCTGTGAGAGGATAATAAATCCTTATATGATGGAGATTAATTATAGTAAAAATAAGATAATAATAGATGGCTATGTATTATCAACAAAGAGAGAAAATGAACTTTTAGATAAGCTAAGAGTAGCCTATCCTAAACTAGCTATAATTGATGAGCTTAGTATAGATAAAGGAGAGCCAGAGGGGTGGATAGAGTTTATATCAGATGTAACAAGTGAGCTAAAACTACTCATTGAGGGTTCGATAAAAATTAGTGGTAAAGATATGAAAGTATCAGGTAAACTAGAGACTATAGAAGAGAAAATAGTATTTGATAAAAGATTAGATAAGATATTAGAAAAACATAAATCTAATGGCTATAGTATATCCCCATCTAATATAATACTACTAAACACCAAAATAAAGTTATGCCAAACAAAGTTTAATACTTTTCTTGATGGTAATAAAATAATGTTTGACCCTGCTACAGATATTATCAAATCTGAAAATGGGGGACTTATCGAAAACTTATACAAAATAGCACAATTATGCCCTAAAGCAAATATTCATATTATTGGACATACTGATAGTACAGGAAATGATGTGACAAACAATATACTAAGTCTAAATAGAGCCAAAGCTGTCTTTAGAAAGCTACAAGAATTTGGAATTAGTTCAAATAAGATGAAAGCCATAGGAGAGGGTGCGAGTATTCCTATAGCAGATAACTCAACCCCAGAGGGTCAAGAGAAAAACCGTAGAATAGAGTTCAAAATTATTGGATATTAAAATAAAGGAAAAACATGCACATATCTTTAACACTTATATACATATTTATATGTTACTTAGTCGCACTAATTGGTAAAAATAGAAAATTCGGATTTTGGGGTTATCTATTTTTATCTATATTTATGACCCCTGCTATAGGTCTTCTATTTGTTATCGCTTCAAATAAACAAGAGAAAAAATAGAGTATGCACAAAGGTAGCTTATGATAAAAAAGAGAAAAACTCTATTTACAATACCTTTTGCAGGTGGCAATAGATACGCTTTTAAATCATTTGATAGATACTTCGAGAGTGAGTTTAGAGTATATTCACTAGAGTTATCAGGAAGAGGTAATAGAGTATCAGAGGATTTAATGAGTAATTTATCAGAGATAGTAGATGATTTGTTTTCTCAAATGAGAGATAATTTAAATGATGAATATATCATATATGGACATAGTATGGGTGGATTATTGGCGTATCTACTCACTATAAAGATAGAAGAGCAAAATCTATTAGCACCATCATCTATTATTATAAGTGGGAGAGCTTATCCTACTATGAGACCCAAACAGATTAGACATAATCTATCTAAAGATAAGTTTAAAGAGACTCTAAGAGAGTTAAATGGTACTCCAAAAGAGATTTTGGAACACCCTGAGCTATTTGAGTTTTTTGAGTCGATACTTAGGGCTGATTTTAAAGCCATAGAGTCTTATGACTTTAAAGAAGATAAAATAGTAAATACCAAAATATCTATCCTCTATGGTAAAGAGGAGAAGGGCTTTAAGAAAAAAGAGGCTAAAAGATGGCAAGAGTTTACAAATGTACCTATAGATTTTTATCAATTTGATGGTGGTCACTTTTTTATCTTTGATGATATATCAAAAGTCTGTTCGACTATCAGCTCTTATAATGATTGAGATTTATCTTATCCATATAGATAGTATGGACGAAGAGGAGTACCAAAAATATCTCTCCATCATACCATTAGAGATGCAAAAAGAGGTGTTGAGATATAGACAAAGAGATGATAGATATAGAACTTTAATAGGCAAAAAAACTCTTTTTTTATATTTAAAAGATAAAAATATCTCTCTAAATGATATAAAGAGAGATACTTACAATAGACCCTATCTAAACAATAGTGATATAGAGTTTAATATATCTCACTCAAATGAATATATAGTCTCTGTATTTACATCATATAATTCAATAGGCATAGATATAGAAGAGATAAATAACAATATAGATATATATGAGTTTAGAGATGTATTTAGAGAAGAGGAGTTTAATCAATTAATATCTTCTCTCAATCCTATAGAGCTGTTTTATAGACTATGGACAATCAAAGAGGCTGTACTCAAAGCCATTGGTAGAGGATTTATAGATAATCCAAAAGATGTAATTATAGGTGAAAATATAGCCTCTTATAAAGATAAGAGTTATAATATCCTTACTTTTAAACAAGATAAATACATCTGCTCTTTGGCTTTTGAAAAAAAAGCCAAAGTAGTTATTCGAACTGAAATTTGTTAAAAAGGATTTAGATGTTTTTATTAGGATTAGA
>JASFZJ010000008.1:0-29540 GCA_045267865.1 Sulfurovum sp.
GGCCGGGATAGATCATGTGGGCATCAGTTCGGATTTTGATGGCGGCGGCGGGATAATTGGCTGGAATGATGCTTCGGAAAGTCTGAACATCACTCGTGAATTAGTAGAGCGCGGCTATTCAGAAGCGGATATAGCCAAAATATGGGGCGGTAATTTATTGCGTGTATGGGCAGAGGTTGACCGGGTGGCAGCTGAAATGCAGGCTGAATGAGTTTTTTGTAAATTAGGATAAAAACCTTCATCAAATATAATATTAGTCACAATATTGACCATATAATCATAATTAAACTTTTTATCAAATGAAATAGTAATATCATCAGCATAACGCGTGTATGCAATATTCATTTTTTGCCGTTTATTTATCACTTCAATTAGCTTATTTATTTTATAATCTATTCCTTTAGCACAAATATTGGCTAAAAATGGGCTTGTAGGTGTACCTTGTGGTAAAACATTTTTATAAGTGACTAAATGAGAAAGAATATAAGAGTATTCATAGGAAAATTTATTATATTTTCTAAAAATATTATAAATCATTTTACGCGTTATTGATGGAAAAAAATCTTTTATATCCATTTTGATGATGGCTAGTCTATTTAGGTGAGGTCTTGCATTATCTAAGATACTTTTCTTTTGTAAAAATCCAGTTATACATTTATCTAATTTATATTCTGCTCTATGCCTATACAAAATATTATGTAAAATATATTTTTGAATATATTTTAGTTCTAAGCTAGGCTCTGAAAGAATTCTAGTTTTTTTATTTTTTATAAAAATAATTTCGGAATAATAAGGAGTTTTATTTGATAAAAAACGAAGATAAAAAGAAGGGAGGATAGCATACATTTTATTAGATAGTTTTGCTTCTTGTAAATATTTATTTACTTTAATAGAAATTTCTTTTATTATTTTTTCATATTGATTAAGGTATGTTTTGCTAATTAACATTTAACACACTTGCCTTTTTATTTTTATGCTCTTGCTCTTGCTCTTTCTGCATAGCAGAGAATATATTATTTTTTTCCGTATGAAGAATCATCATACTTAATACTTATCGCCAAAAAATACCTTAATCATAATATTTTACCCTTTTTAAATACTCCACTGGTTAAATTCTTAGTAAATTGTATATTATCAATAGGTTTAAAGCTTATTTTTCTCAATTCTTCTTTTATATCATAAATTCTTATTTCTTCAGCATTCATAGATTTCATCTCAATATTCCATAAAATTTTTGTTAATTTATCATTTCCATAATGATAAATTAAAAATAGATAAATTAATCTGTGGTCTAGTCTATTTATGATTCTTGTATTTTCCACGATCATACAAATTTTTCTAAATATTTTAATCAACAATTCATTTTTATCTTCTAAAAGAGTTTTTATTTTCTCATATTGCTTTGGAGTTACCTTTATTTTAAAGTAGTCCAATAAGTCTTCTTCCTTTCCATGTAAATAAATTTCAGTTAAGTAATTATCAAAAATAGTACTAATTTTATTTTTAAAAAAATCTGTGATTTTTAAATTTTCTATAAATGGTTTTAGAAGAGTACCTATCATTTTAATCTCGTCTTTTATCTCTCCTAAATAATACCACTCTGTAACTGTATCATTTATGAGTATAATTAATTGAAATGGAATTTGTGTATTATCATTCTTTAACATACTATTTAAAGTTTTTATTATTGCCTCATTTAATTTAGAATTACCATCCGTACTACTACCCTTAACTTGAATAAAACTTATTTTAGAAGTAGTGTTATTTGTAGTAAATAGATTAATATCTTCAAAACAATTAACTTCACCTTCAAGTAAAAGTAGTGTATCTTGATTATAATTTAATTTTTCAATATTGGGAAAAATATTTGTTATCTGTTCCATAAAATAGGAGACATTTGCATGAATATCAGGATTATCTGCTAATTTTTTAATCATATACTTTTTACAAGATTTTTTCTTTGTCTCTGAAAGTAAATCAGTACCTGTCATCAAAGCATGAAGTAGTGTACTTAGTAGATATTGATATTTAAAACCAAACCCTAACCCAAAATGTATATTATTTGGTATATTCATCTCCCCCTACTTCCCTCTCTGTCTCATCTTGATATGAACATGCACTATCTCCAAAGATGCAGGAGTCACTCCAGAAATTTGGGAGGCTGAAAATAGTGTTGGAGGTGTAGCCAAACTAAGCTTCTCTTTTATCTCGTTGCTTAGTCCTGATATGTTATTATATTCAAAACCTTGTGGTATTTTTATCTTTAACATATCTTCCATATTTAAGATTTGTTGTTGCTGTTTTTCTATATATCTATTATATTTGGCTTCTGTGAGGATTTGGACTATCACCTCATCTTCATATTTATCGAAGTCTGGCAATAGTGTGATGAGTTTAGCTCTATCAAACTCTCCTCTTCCTATTACATCTATTAAGCAGGTTCTATCGTTTATTTTAACTGCTCCAATAGAGTTGAGTAGTGCCAAAAACTCTTTTGTGGGTGTGGCGTGATTTACTCTTAGATAATCTAATGCTTCTGTGAGTGCCTCTTTTTTAGCTTCAAATCCTCTCATATACTCATCATCCAACAACCCAAACTCTGAACCATAATGTGAAAGTCTCATATCTGCATTATCTTCACGCAATAAAAGACGGTATTCGGCTCTACTTGTAAACATACGGTAAGGCTCTTTTGTACCTTTGGTGACCAAATCATCAATCAATACACCGATATATGCCTCATCTCGTCTAAGTATAAAGGGTTCTTTACCTTGCACACTAAGAGTGGCATTTATCCCTGCCATTAATCCTTGGGCTGCTGCCTCTTCATAGCCTGTTGTACCGTTTATCTGCCCTGCTGTATAGAGTCCTTTGATTTTTTTGGTCTCTAGTGTATGTTTTAGCTCCGTAGGCTGGATATAGTCATACTCTATAGCATAACCATATCGCACTATACGGGCATTTTCCATACCCTTTATACTCTGTATCATCTCTATCTGCACATCAATAGGCAGTGATGTACTCATACCATTGATATAATATTCCGTCTCGTCCATAGTCTGAGGCTCTACAAATATCTGATGTCGTGGTCTATCTCTAAAACGGCTTATCTTATCCTCAATACTTGGACAATACCGTGGTCCAACACCCTCTATCTGCCCTGAAAACATAGGGGCTCTATAGAAATTATCTTCTATAATTTGATGAGTAGTCTCATTGGTATATGTGATATAGCACGGTAGCTGTTTTGGGTTAAAATTGCTTTTGTCTGTACGAAATGAAAAAGGAGGTGCTGGAGTATCTCCTCCTTGTATCTCCATAACAGAAATATCAACTGATGAGGCATCTATCCTAGCACAAGTCCCTGTTTTGAGTCTTCCAATCTCTAATCCTAGACTCTTTAGGTACTCAGCCAACTCTATAGATGCAAACTCTCCTTGTCTCCCTGCTGTCTGTTGTTTGTCTCCTATATGTATAAGACCATTGAGAAATGTCCCTGCTGTGATTATCACTTTTGGTGATTTATATCTATTACCTAATTGTGTGGTTACGCCTTGTACCTCATTCTCTTCTATTATTAGACCATCTGCTACCTCTTGTGTTACATCAAGATTGGGAGTACCTAGTACCATATTACGCATATAGATACGATACGCATCCATATCTATTTGGGCTCTAGTGCCTCGCACGGCTGGACCTTTGGAGGCGTTAAGTGTACGAAACTGAATACCAGTCTTATCGGTACAAAGCCCCATCTCACCACCCAAAGCATCCACTTCACGCACAAGATGCCCTTTGGCTAGTCCACCTATAGCAGGATTACAGCTAGATGCTCCAATCTGCTCTACTAATATCGTTATCAAAAGTGTATTTGCACCCATTCTAGCACTTGCCAAAGATGCCTCTATCCCTGCGTGTCCACCACCAATTACTATCACATCATAATTCATACATAGCCTTAAAGAAGTTACATTTTTGAAATTATATCCAAATATTTATAGACGAGAGAATTTATGTTATAATAAACTTTCTACACAAGTTGATATTTATAAAGAAAGGTTGATTTATGTCTGCAACTATACAACAGAGCTTTTTATTGGATGAAAATATTTCCAAACAACTTGAAGAGTTGGCAGAAGATGCTAATCTTTCAACAACTGATATGCTTCAAGAAATAATAAAAGAACGGTATGATGATACTCGAAAAAAATAAACATTATTCAATCTCTAAAGGAAAATGGTACATAAAAAACTTATATATAGTTCTTTCAAAACTAGGAAGTGATGCTTTAGCTTCGCCGAGATATTTTATAATCTCTACTATTTGGCGAGACTGAAGCCTCACTCCCACTAATTATATTTTGAGTTTTGAAAGTAGTCTAATAAACAAATTATATTTAAAAACAAAAGAAGCTAAGGAAAATCTATGTTCACAGGACTAATACGAGAGATAGCCACCGTCAAAAGTTATCAAAATAGTATATTAACCATTCAATCCAAACACAAAGCTAAATTAGGAGACTCCATAGCTATAAACGGCGTATGTCTGACTGTTATAGAAGTCTATGATGATGGCTTTGCTTTAGAACTTGCTGATGAGACTCGCTCTATCATTGATGAGAGCAAAATATCAGGTAAAGTACATATAGAACCAGCGATGATGATGAGTGATAGATTTGAGGGGCATATAGTGCAGGGTCATGTAGATTGTATAGGCAGAGTATCACAAATTATACCTAGAGACAACGCTACTGATTTTATCATCACAGTAGAGTCAAAATATATATCTCATATAGTCCCCAAAGGCTCAATAACTATAGATGGTATATCTCTAACGATAAATGATGTAGCAGATGATAGCTTTAGACTAACTATCATACCACATACACTAGAGAATACACTCATCAAAAACTATAAGATAGGAACTAAAATAAATATAGAGACAGATATGTTCGCTAGATACATAGAACATATACTTATCCATAGAGAAAATAGAAAGAAGTCTATGAGCTGGGGAGATGTTGATAGTATGCAGTTGGGGTATTAATCTATATCCCAACCCTGTAATTAGATTACCCACCCATACCACAAGACTCTCCTGCATTTATGGAGAAGATATTATCTTCATTTACATATCTGTAGCTTAAATTACACCCTAGTTTTTCTAATATGCTATGAACTATATATAATCCCAATCCAAATCCTTGACTTCTCTTCTCTTCTTGGGTGAATGGCTCTATGTAATACTCTAATGGATATTTTAGCTTTTCACCTTTTGATATTACCTCTAGGCTATTATCTCCTGATTTGATAGTTACGGTTCTATCTTTGCTATATTTGATACCGTTGTCTAGTAGATTTTTGATAGCTAGGGAGAGGAGTTTTATATCTGTTGTTAATGCTCCATCTTTGATATCTACTATTACTTTTGCATTTATAGCCATTAGTAGCTCTTTACTATTTGTGATTACATCTGCCATCATCACATACTCATAGTGAGGCTCAAAACTTTGGGTGGTCACTCTCTCTATCTCTGCTAATTCTGTGATTAGCTCATTCATACGGTTAAATGCTCTAATTAATATCTTTTTGGTACTCTCATCGTCTATCATCTCTACCACTATTCGCCCTTTGGTGATAGGAGTTTTAAGCTCATGCATTAGGTTACGCATAAAGAGATTTTTGGAGCTACTTAGCTGATTGATATGTACTATAGCATCATCAAAACTTTTGGCTATCTTACCTATCTCATCATCATATATATACTCTATACGGCTCTTCATATCACCTTTGGCAAAGTTTTGTATCTGTCTATGTAGTATCTTTAGAGGGTCTAGCTTTTTGAGTACGGCTAGATATAGAAGCAATAAAATACCTATTAGAAAAATCCCCAAAGCCATAGCCATCTCAAAGTAGTAGTTTCTATCTCTATTATCTTCGATTAAGAGAT
Source organism: Sulfurovum sp. (assembly GCA_045267865.1). Classification (GTDB taxonomy): domain Bacteria; phylum Campylobacterota; class Campylobacteria; order Campylobacterales; family Sulfurovaceae; genus Sulfurovum. The sequence continues at coordinate 5,951 of JASFZJ010000008.1, forward strand.
TATGCTCCATTCTCTGTACATATATATACTCTCTATCTTGAAGCTTAAATACTCTCATCTGTCCTAATGCTGAACCACCTGTGAAGATAGTCTCTCCCTCTTGTTTGATAAGCTCTTTTATAGATGATAGTTCGTCATTTCTGATAGGTTTTAGATGTAAGTTTTGGTATAGTTTATCTAGCTCTTCTTCGCTTGGATTTAGTTTGAGGTTTGATAAAAATGTGATAGAGATAAGCTGGTATCTTTTGAATTCATCTATCTTATGCCTATCTTTATCCCATGAGATAAATAGCAAAAATGTAGCGATTAAGATTAAAATTGCTACAGAGAATAGTATGGTAATAAATGTAGTTACAGATAAGTTTTTCATACTCTATTAGACTCTATCTGATAGTAGGTATCCTACTCCACGAATAGGTTTGATATATACATTATCAGGGTCTATTTTTGCTATTTTTTGTCTTATCCTAGATATGATTACATCTATATTTTTGATAGAACTCTCATCAGCTATATGTTCACTCTCATATAGTAGCTGTTCTCTTGATACTGAGCCATTTTTGTGTTGGAGTAACATACCCAATATATCATATTCAGCAGCAGTAAGCTCTAGTGAATGACCTCTAAATAGTATCTCTCTAGCTTTATCATTGGCTTCAAATAGTTTCTCTCTCACAATTGGTTTAATTTCTATATTTGTTCGTCTCAATATTGTTTTGATACGAGTGACAAGCTCTCTAGGGTCATAAGGCTTTGGCATATAATCATCAGCACCTCTCTCCATTCCTATAACTTTATCTGTAATATCATCTCTAGCCGAAGAGATTATTATAGGGATATTGCTTATCTCTCTTATCTTGGGGATAACTTCTAATCCATCCATTCCAGGAAGAGTCAAATCCAAAATAATCAAATCAAATTTATGTTGAGTAAGCAAAGAGAGTCCTATATAAGGGTCTTCTGCTCCTATAACCTCCATATCATATTTCGTAAGGTAGTTTGTTAAGATAAGTGCCAACTCTGGGTCATCTTCTATAATAAGTATCTTTATGATGGTATGTTCCTTGTGTCTGTTAATTGTTCTTTATAATTATAATCGATATATACTTTGGTAATAGCTATAACAAATGATGTAATAGCAGGTCCTAAAATCATACCCCAAAAACCGTAGGTACTCATACCTGCTAAGATAGAGAAAAATATAACCATCTCATTAATCTCGATAGTGCTTTTAAGAAAATCCTCTTTTATCACTTTAATAATCATTGGCTTGATAAGAGTATCTGCAAATATTGAGATAACTATAATAGAGTAACTTACGATAAATATAGCTGTACTAGAGTCTATCTTTGTCCATGAGTATAGAGACAATGGAAACCATACTATAATCCCTCCAACGATAGGAATAAGTGAAGCAAATCCATAGATAACACCAAATAGAAGTCCATTGTATCCAAAGTAACTCACCATAACGCCAAATAAAACACCCTCAAATATCGCTGTAACTATGATAGAGTAGAATACTACCTCCATAGTAGAAGAGACCTCATGTATCATCTTTGCACTCTTTATTCTACTTACTGGAATAAGTGAACGGATAAGGTCAAAAAAACTTGAACCATAGTAGTTGATAATAAAATAGAAGATTAATACCAAAAACATATTTTTCAAAAAGCCCAATCCTGCACTTCCTGCTGATGTCATATATGAAGTAGAGTCTTTGATATATTGAGCAATATTCTCATCACTCAAACCCCACTCACTCCACTCTTTGAGATAGGGTATCTTCTCTGTAAACATCTTAACTAGTGTAGTCACATCACTAATTGTAGAGATTTCTAGTTTGGAGATATATCCCACACCAATAGTAGCCATATATATAATAGGAGCAAAGAGTATAATAATAAGTAAAAGAGATACGACTATTGCACTAAATTTCCTAGAGTGGGTAACTCTTATTAATTTTTTGGTGATATTATATGTAGCCATAGTTAGAAGAATAGCGATAATAATAGAGAATAGAAATGGTTTATATATCGTATATGCACCAATTACAGAAAATACAAATAGAGCTGTTATCATTATACTTTTATTACTTATCAAAAAGATTCCTTTCTTTGTTGCCACCTAATTTAAAATGTTCATACGATTTGGGTGTGGCTATGCGTCCTCGTGCTGTTCGTTCTATATATCCATTTGCTATAAGATATGGCTCCAAGACATCTTCTATAGTTCCCTCATCTTCACTCAATGCTGCACCTATTGTGCTTAATCCCATTGGACGATTTTTGGCACTTATGAGAAGCTCTAATAGTCTTATATCTTGTTCATCAAATCCTAGACTATTTATACCCAACTCATCAAGTGCATATCTAGCTCTCTCTATCGTAACACTATTTTCATTAGCTACTTCTGAAAAGTCTCGAACTCTTTTTAAAAGTCTTAATGCTATCCGTGGAGTGCCTCGGCTTCTACTGGCTATCTCTTTTGAGGCTTTTATCTCAGAGGGTTTTTCTAATTTATGTGAAGCTATATCTATGATTTTGGTAAGCTCTTCGTGTGTATAAAACTGCATTCTAAAGTGCATACCAAATCGCTCTCTTAGAGGATTGGATAACATTCCTGCTCTTGTAGTCGCTCCAATAAGAGTAAATCGTGGTAAATCTATCTTGACTGTTTGAGCAGCAGGGCCTGAACCTATTATAATATCAAGCCTAAAATCCTCCATCGCAGGATAGAGTATCTCTTCAATCGCAGGAGACATTCTATGTATCTCATCAATGAATAGTATATCACCCTCGTCTATATTGGTAAGCAACGCAGCGAGGTCTCCTGCTTTTTCAATCATTGGGGCTGAGGTGGTTTTGATATTGGCCTTCATCTCATTGGCTATGATATTGGCTATAGTCGTTTTTCCCAATCCAGGAGGTCCAAAAAATAGTGCGTGGTCGAGTGCTTCATCTCTTTTAAGACTAGCTTCAATAAACACTTTAAGGTTTCTCTTTATTTTCTCTTGACCGATATACTCATCCCACGATGATGGACGAAGAGTCACCTCATAAGATGCTTCATCATCAAATCTCTCTATCTCTACTATACGGTTCTCCATCAGTTTACAACCAGACGATTAACAACTACACCTGACCCCTCTACAGAACGAGCGATACTTCCTGCTAAAATCTTCTCTCTTTTGGTATTAACTATCCCTGAGAGAAGTGTTTTACCATCTTGGATATGTGGATATATCTGAAAACCTTGAAGCTCTTTGGTGCTGTCTAGTTTTGCTTTTATATTTGCTGTTACACTATTTTTATTTGTATTTATATTTTCTCTCTGTATGTTTTCTTGTACTTGTATATTCTCTACCACTCTTGGTTGGTTTGGTCTCACTCTCTTTTGGCTACAACTACTCAATAGTAGTGATACCCAAATAGTTATAATAATTAAATGTAATCTCATAATAATCTCCTAAATTCTTTTGCTAATAACTATATTCCTTTGATGGAAACGCTCTACTTTTGACATCATCTCTATACTCTTGTAGTCCTTTTCTAATAAGTGATGCACCATCTATATACTGTTTAACAAATTTTGGCTTAAACTCTTCAAAAAATCCAAACATATCACTCCAAACAAGCACTTGCCCATCGGTGGCATTTCCTGCACCTATTCCTATTGTTGGGATAGATACAGCTTTGGTAATGGCTATAGAGGCCTCTTCTTTGACACCCTCTACAACTATTGCAAACGCTCCTGCCTTTTCTATCGCCAATGCATCTTCTACAAGAGATTTGATATCCTCTTCATTTTTACCTCGGATTTTGTATCCACCATCACTACGTAAAAACTGTGGCATAAGACCAATATGTCCTAAAACTGCTATACCATTACGACTAAGTGCTTTAATTATATTGGCTCTCTCTTTACCACCTTCTATCTTGACAGCTTGGGCTTTGGTCTCTTTGTAGGCTTTTGAAGCATTTGAGATAGCTAACTCTTCTGATGTGTATGAACCAAAAGGCATATCAAATACAATAAGTGCAAGTTTGGCTCCATTAGATACGGCTTTGGTGTGATATATCATCTGCTCCATAGTAGCTGAGAGTGTATCTTGCTCACCCAGAAAACTCATATTGAGACTATCACCTACCAATATCATCTCAACTTCACCATCAAAAAGGTTTGCAAAGAGGGCATCATAGGCTGTTACCATCGTAATAGGCTCAACACCTTTCATCTTTGCTATTGTTGTTAAAGTTACTCTTTTCTCTATCTTTGGGGTATGAATACTCATATTATTCCTAACTTATAAAATCTAAATCATTAATCATTTTATCTAAAAAATGTATAATAACAGAAATAAGTTAGAAATAACCATAAAAGAGTATATTTTGAAAAAATTAGTCGCATATATTACCACAGGATTTCCCTCTATAGATTTTACGATTGACGCAAGTTTGGCTTTGGCTGAAGCAGGTGTTGATACACTAGAACTTGGAATGCCATTTTCTGACCCAGTAGCCGATGGTGCTGTGATAGAAAAAGCCAACTTAAAGTCGCTTCAAAATGGATTTAAACTCCAACAGCTTTTTGATGCCTCACACAAAATAGCCCCTCACATAGATACAATGTGGATGGGATATTTCAATGCCTTTTATCATAAAGGAATGGAAAACTTTATAGCAGAGGCTCAAAAAGCAGGTGTAAGTGGATTTATTATCCCTGATTTACCACTAGAAGAGGCTAGACCCTATAAGAAGATTATAGAGAGTGGTGGGCTTAATATCATCGACTTTATCGCTCCCACCGATGGCAAAGAGCGAATAAAAATGATAGCCAAAGATGCAAAGAAGTTTATCTATCTTGTAGCGTACGCAGGGATTACAGGAAGCAAAAATAGTGAAGATTTGCAACCAATAATTAGCAATATACGAGAGTTTAGCACTACTCCTATATATGTGGGATTTGGAGTAGATGAACGCAGTGCCAAAAGTAAAGCAGAAAGTGTAGATGGCGTTATAGTAGGTTCTGCTTTTGTAAAGGTGCTTTTAGATGAGAGTTTGAGTGATATTCAAAAGATAGTTAAAATATCTGCTATAGCCAAAGAGATAAAAGAGAAGATAAATACATAAGATAGAAAGGTAATATATGCTTATACGCAAACTTTTTAAATTTGAAAATGCACATATTGTACGAAACTGTACAACAAAAAGATGTAGTGAAAATATCCATGGTCACTCTTATAAGATAGAAGTTCTCTTGGAGTCTAACTATCTTGATAATGGTGATATGGTTTATGATTTTGGGCTTACTAAACTCTATATAAAAGAGCTTATAGACTCTTTTGACCATGGGATTACACTATGGGCAGGAGATGATAAAGAGTATATAAAAGCTATGCAAAAATATAGTAATAGATGGGTACTATTACCAGTCTCTCCATCTGCTGAACAGTTTAGTAGAGTCATTTATCTGATGGTTGAGAGAGTATTGGAGTGTACCAATATGCAAAATGGTGAGAGAGAAGTGAAGCTTCATAGTATCATAGTACATGAGACGGATACTGGATACGCACAAGGGTTCAAGAGTGATGCTCATAGTCCTCTTATGGGGATTATAAATTTGGAGGATATAGAGTTCTCACCACAAGTGATAAAAGAGTGGAGTGATGGTAAACTTTGGGATAAATTACTCTCAAAAACCAAAATAGACTCTCCTAAGAGTGTTTAGTATAAATATCTAGTATAATTACAAAAATTATCCTAAAGGAATATTATGAAGAAAAATATATTACTATTTACACTATTGGCAACAATACTACTCGTAGGCTGTAATACAGAGAGTGATACAGAGGCAAAAGATGTTCATGTTCAAACAGTTCAAGATGCTCAAGAAGCAGTAGCATCATTGGTGGAAAAAGCCAAAGAAATAAAGAAAGCTCAAGAGATGGACAAAGTTGTACCACAAGAGAAAATAGTAGAAATAACTAAAACAGAAGCAAATACTACAGTAGTAGTAGTTAATGGTGCTGTTATATTTCAAAAATGTGCCACTTGTCATGGTGAAGATGGTAAAAAGAGTGCATTTCAAAAATCAGAGATTATCGCAGGTCAAAGTGTAGAAAATCTAATAACATATATCAACGCATATAAAGCAGGTACAAGAGATGTGGCAAATATGGGTAAGCTAATGAAGGGTCAAGTAAGTGGACTTAGCGAAGATGATATTCAAGATGTAGCAGAGTATATATCTGGACTTTAATAACAAAGATATTATGGTAGAGACCAATGCCAATGAATTAAGGAATTTGTAGATGCTGTGTTAAAGAAACCTTAAAATCTCATGTACAAAACAGTAACTTTTTTCTCGTTCCTCAATTGTATTGTGGAATGGTTATATAAATGATAAGTGTTAGTAGGTCGTAGTGGGGACACCACAACCTACACAATTCTCTACTTATACTTCCCAACAAGCACCGTCATATCTACAAGTCTTGAGCTGTATCCCCACTCATTGTCATACCATGCGATTACTTTTACTGTATTTCCACCAACTACGCTTGTCATATCTGGTACATAAGTGGCACTATATGTTGAACCTATGAAATCTGTTGATACTCTTTTGTCATAATCAATCTCCAAAAGACCTTTGAAGTTACTATTTGAGGCTACTTCAAATGCTTCGTTTATCTCTTCTATTGTAACGGCTTTTTTGAGGTTTACAGTCAAATCTATTACAGATACATCAGGAGTTGGGACTCGCATGGCATAACCATTGAGTTTGCCTTTGAGTTGAGGCATTACTAGGGCTATGGCTCTTGCAGCCCCTGTGGTTGTTGGGATTAGGTTTAACGCTGCTGCTCTTGCTCTTCTTTGGTCTGAATTGTGTTTTACATCTAATACATTTTGGTCATTTGTATATGAGTGGATAGTTGTCATTAGACCATTTTCTATACCAAATGTATCATCTAATACTTTACATATAGGAGCTAATCCATTGGTGGTACAACTTGCATTGGAGATGATGGCTTCACCTGAGTAATCGTCGGTATTGATATTGAGTACAAAAGTAGGAGTATCGTCCTTTGCTGGGGCTGACATCACTACCTTTTTGACACCATTTTTGAGGTATGCTTGTGCTTTTGCCGTGGTTAGGAATACTCCTGTACATTCGATAACTACCTCAGCACCAGCAGAGCCGAAATCTACCTTATCTATATCTCTAGTAGTAAACATCTTTATCTTTTTGTCTTTGAGCATAATTGTCTCATCATCAATAATTTTTGCGTCCATACCAGTATGAACACTATCATATTTAAAAAGATACTCCAACATATCAGGCTTGGCTGTTGTGTTGATTGCTACTAACTCAATATCATCTCTTTGCATAATGATTTTGGCTACGATTATTCCTATTCTTCCTGTTCCGTTGATTGCTACTTTTACTGGCATAGATATCCTTTGGTAAATTAATAGTGTATAGTATCAAATTATTACTTGATAAATTTAGACTTTAGATGTCTTGATGTTTTTCACTACCTCTTGCATACTTATAAGTGAACCTAAAAAGAGACTCTATCATTTTATCATCAAGAATACCTACTCCTTTGGGGCATAGCTTTTTAAATTCATCTCTAAAGAGTTTGTTTGTATAGATATATTCCCACTCCTTTTTATTATGTTTTTGTGCTAAATAAGAGGATGTATAACCACATTTTTTACGCAACTTTTTTTTAAAAATTTTTAAAATTTGCTCAAAATTATTAATAGGTTTTGCATTGAGCATTACACTCATTGAAATTATTAGACTAAATAATAATATTTTTTTCATATTTTTCTCCATTTAAGTAACGTTTACAGGATATGAGTATAACATAAAGTTTTTATATATATAATTATTATTTATAATATACCCAATTTTTAAACTTATAGAATACCATTAATGTATCAAAAACTCTCACTATGAGAACTCTTATGAAGCCAAATAAAGATACCCTACTTGTACTGAAAACTACGGAGAAAGGGTACACCTAAGCAAGAGATGCAAGTTTATTTGTCAAAAAGAAATATAATAGGCAAGAAAAAACCTTCCCAGAAATCAGAATTTATGAGTTAACTAGTTTACCTATTCCAAATCAACTAAACGACCACTTGATAATGATTTTAACATTTCTATAATATTTATTAGCTTTTTATCGAAATAAAGATAGAATATTATCAAATTATAAAAAGGTTGAATTATGATACAGAAGATAACTATCTTTAGAATATTAACTCTTTGGATGTTGGTAGGAGTATTACTATCTGCACAAAAAGTTACAGCAATTAAATTTGAAGGATTAGCACAACTCTCTCCTGCTATGGCAAAAGAGATAACAGGTATCCATATCGGAGAGGAGATGAGTGCTGAGAAAGTCAATGACTCTATCAAAAAATTATTTTCACAAGGGTATTTTAATGATATATCTGTGGATAAAAGTGGTGGTACACTCACTTATCACCTCAAAGAGAAATTGTCTATAGCTAATCTTGATATTACAGGGTATGGTACAGGAGATGATGGTAAAAAACTTCTCAAAGGTATTGGTCTAAAAAAGGGTGACCTTTATGATGATAGAAAAATTAATATGGCAAAAGCATCAATTCATACACAATTAGAGCTAAAAGGATACTATGATACAGTAGTTGAAGTTACTACTAAGCCAGTTGGTAGGAGTAGTATCTCTGTAGTATTTGAGGTAAATAAAGGTGAAAAAGTAATAATTACAAAGATGAATATAATTGGTGCGAAAGATTTAATAAAATCAGATATTCAACTTGATTTGGCAAATAAAGAGAAAGATTGGTTGGGATGGCTACCGTGGAGAAACAGTGGTGAAGCTAGTGTATCACAGTTACGTTATGATGCACATAGAGTAAAAGATGCTTATATGAGAGAGGGTTATCTCGATGCTACTGTGAGCAAACCTCTTATGAGAGTAGATTTTGGTTCATATAAGGCAGAAGTTGATTATAAAGTTGTTGAGGGTGTACAGTATAGAGTAGGTGCTATCTCTATTACAGAAGATGTAGCACAGATTGATGCAAAGAAGCTCAAATCTATATTAACTCTGAAAGAGGGTAGTGTATTTAATATCAAAAAGATGCGTAAAGATATTAAAAAGCTAGAAGAAGAGGTAGGAAACTATGGATTTGCTTATGCTAAAGTGATACCTCAAATGCAAAAAGATACAGCAAATAAAACAATTAATCTTCAATATGTAGTCCAACAAGGTGAAGTCGTAACTATCAATGATGTACTTATATCTGGTAATGATAGTACAAAAGATAGAGTAATTAGAAGATATATCTATCTAGCCCCAGGAGATAAATTTAATGCTACAGACCTCAAAGAGTCTAAGAGTGCATTAGGAAGAACTGGTTTCTTTGAGAAGATAGATATACAGCAACAGAGAGTATCTGCAAATAAGATAAACCTATTGGTAAGTGTTAAAGAGACATCTACAGGAACTATCTCTGTAGGTGGTGGATATGGTAGTTATGAGGGATTGATGGTAAATGCCTCAATCTCAGATAAGAATATATTTGGTTCAGGTATCAATGCTACTTTAGGATTTGAGCTATCAAAAATATCAAGAAACTACAATCTATCTTTTGTAAACCCAAAAGTTTGGGATAGTATGTATAGCCTTAGTATGAGTTTTTATAAGAGAGATTATGAGTATATTGAATATAAACAAGACCAAATTGGTGGTTCAATTAGCGTAGGTAAAGAGCTAATGAGACACCTACACGGTTCTATCGGTGTGGGGTATGTGGATAATAAATCTACATTTAATAGTAGCTATACACTCTCATCACTTGTAAACTACTACAATGATAAGTATAAAAAGACCTCTCTATACGCAAGTCTTAGCTTTAATAATACAGATGATTATTATGTACCAAGAGAAGGTGTAAAAGCTATCTTAAATATAGAGTATGGAATGATGGACGGAAGCGACTTTAACTCTACACTCTACAAAGGATATGGAGATATTATCAAAACTAATATCAAAGTGGGTGTATATTATGGATTGGAAGATTATATAGATTATGACCTTATCCTAAGAGCCAAAGGACGATTTACAAATGTTAGCTCAAACGGTGATGAGTATATGCCTATCGCTGAGAGACTATTTATGGGTGGTGTTGGAACGGTAAGAGGTTATGAGCCTTACTCTATCTCTCCTGTAATTGGTGGAGATAGAATAGGTGGTACTAATAGTGCATCTATTAGCCTTGAAGCTAGTGTACCACTATCTAAAGCCGCCAAAATGAGACTTGCATTCTTCTATGACTATGGTATAATAGGTTCAGACTCTATACCAACCAAAGTTGGAAGTCATCCATTTCCTGATATATCTCGTTCATCAGCAGGTGTAGTCTTAGAGTGGCAATCAGCATTTGGACCAATTAATCTTGTATTTGCCAAAGCCCTAGATGATAAGCCAGGAGATAGAACAGCCGTATTTGAGTTCTCTATGGGAAGTAGATTTTAGTAGGAGATTATATAAGGGTGCATGATTACGCATCCTTGTATAATTTAAAAACTCCATATTTATGATCCTCTTCACAATCTCAATAAACTCAAACTTCTCACTCTAACTTATTTTTATAATCATAATCTATACAACTAAATAGAGAGGTTATTGGTGAAAATAAGTGACATACTTGCACTAAATATATTCAAATTAACTTAAAGTAATTGAGTCTTAATTATATATATAATAAAATAAAATTGTATTAAAATTTATTTTAACTTTATTAAAACAAAATAAATTATCATCAAGGAGGAAATATGAAATTAGGTTTCTTAGTTGACCTGAACCTATGTATGGGTTGTAAAGGTTGTGAAATCGCTTGTAAAGTGGAAAATGAAGTGCCACTTAGTACTTGGCGTCTGCGTGTAAAGTATATTGATATTGGAACATTCCCAAACACATCACGGTCGTTTACGCCATTGCGTTGTAACCACTGTGAGTCAGCACCATGTGAGAGAATATGTCCTGTATCGGCGTTACACTACTTGGAAAATGGGATTGTCAATGTAGATAGTGCTAGATGTATTGGTTGTGCTGGTTGTATGATGGCTTGTCCTTATGGAGCTATCTATATGGACCCTGAGACAAATACGGCTGATAAATGTACTTATTGTGCGCACCGTATTGAGAGTGGTATGATGCCTGCGTGTGTGGTTGCTTGTCCAGTTGAAGCGAATATATTTGGTGATATTGAAGATGATAAGAGTCATATATCTCTATACATTATGGAGCATCAAGGTGCTGTTCAGGTGCGTAAACCTGAGAAGCATACGAGTCCAACACACTTCTATGTAGGTGGTGGTAATCAGACACTTAATCCACTAGCTCATAAGAGAATTGAGGGTTATGGACTATTTAATAATATAACTCACCTCAAACATATAGGCGACCCAAATCATGGTATTCTTGATAGATTTTTAGCTCCATTTACAAAACATAAAACTCCTGATAATAAGAGTTTTATGGATTTTGATAAATCAGACTCATCACATAAAGCAGATACAACACACAAAAAAGAGGGAGGTCACTAATGGAAAGCACAATTCACGCAACACAAGCTATTGTATCACTTGATGTTCCACTTCCAGGTATAATTTGGGGTTGGATGATTACACTTAATATGTGGGCAAAAAGTATCGGTACAGGTGTTATCCTTATCGGAGCATTTTTGCTATATAGACACAAAAAAGAGGATATGCCAAACCTTAGATGGATTATGCCTCTTATAGCGTTTATAGCTCTTAATGTATTCTTGTTATTTACACTTATCGACCTGCACCACCCATATAGAATGATAAATATATTCTTATACCCTCACTGGACTTCTGCTATTACCGTTGGTGCTTGGATGGCATCACTATTTACAGGACTTATTACAGTAATGATGGCTATAGGTTTAGCAGATGCTTTTCCTGAGATTAGAAAACATTGTGGAGTGGCTAAAAAAATAAGAGCAAAAAGCGAACTATATGAGAGATTATTTCCTTTTGTAGTATTTTTGGCTATTCCTGTAACTCTATATACTGCTATCATTATGGCAGAATCAAGTGCTAGAGAGTTATGGCAAGCACCTACAGAAGTTATGCAGATGATGTGGGCAGCATTTATGGCTGGTTCTGCTTCTCTTATATTTGTATCTGGTTCTTGGAGCAAGGAAGCTAGAAAAGATTTGGCTATGATTTTGGCTATTGCTACATTCTTTAGCTTTATGATGTATATGGGAGAGTATTTCTTCTCGTTTAAATCAGCAGAAGCAGAAGCTACTTTAGCATTTGTCCATTCAGGTGGAGAGTATAATACAGAATTTTGGTTTGGTATGATCTTAGGATTTATTATTCCATTCTTTATAGCTCTTAGAAGTATGACAAATGAGAATAAAACGCTGTTGAGATTTGCAGCTATTTTAGCATTGGTAGGGCTATACATGGCAAAAGATGTATGGCTTAAAATTCCACAATTGCTATCGTTGAGTTAAGGAGATTTATATGACAAAATCAATGAATAATGAACAACCTAATTTTATAGAGGGTAGAAGAAACTTTTTAAAAGGTACGGCATATTCTGTAGCAGGTGTAGCACTTGTTGCAGGTGTATTTGATACTATCGCTACTACTCCTGCTATGGCAGAGACTAAGTTTACTCCAACACCTAAAACACTATCTTTCTATCCACCACTAGAAGAGTGGGATAGCTTTGATGAGCTTGATGGTGATGATTGGAAAAGAGGTGGAACAGGCAGAAATGGTGTTAAAAGTGAAGATAATCCTGATGGAATTAAAGCTACTGAGTATATGCTTGTTCCAACGGCTTGTTCCAACTGTGAAGCATCTTGTGGTTTGACTGCTTGGGTAGATTTATCTACTTATAAAGCAGGTGGACAACTAGCCGTGCGTAAATATATGGGTAATCCACTTCATGCAGGTAGCCGTGGTAGAAACTGTGCCAAAGGTTATGCAACACAATCACAGATGTATGACCCTGATAGAATTCCTTTTCCTCTTAAAAGAGCACCTGGAAGTAAAAGGGGTGAGGGTAAATGGGTAAGAACTTCGTGGGATGAGGCTATGAAAGAGATTGGGCAGAAGATGCACGATACTCTCAAAACTGGTGATGAGATGTCCAAAAAGTCTATCATGTACCATGTTGGTCGTCCAAACGAAAATGGTTTTGGTCATAGAATACCTCACTCAATGGGTTGTGATGGATATGATTCACACACAAACATCTGTAGTGCTGGTGCTAGAGAGGGGACTATTCAGTGGGCAAATGATGATAGAAACTCTCCAGATTGGTCAAATGCTAAACTTATATTCTTGCAATCTTCTCACGCAGCAGATGCTGGTCACTACTTCCAACAAGCAGCAGGACGGATAGCAGATGCTCGTAAAAAGGGAGCTAAACTTGTAGTTATGGACCCTAGACTATCCAACTCTGCTGGTATGGCAGACCTTTGGGTACCTTGTTGGCCTGGGACAGAGACAGCGTTATATCTCTACCTTGCAAATAGAATTTTAAATGAGAAAGGAATAGATGGTAAATCTTTAGTAAATCATAAGTTTGTCAAAAACTGGGTAAACTGGGATCATCTAATGAAAGATAGAGATTATCTTAAAGTATTATTAGATAAAAAATATATCAAATCTATCCCAAAAGGTGACTCTTATGAAGAGTTTATCACGATGATAGCTGAGATGTATAGCCCATATACACTTGAATTTGTGGCAGAAGAGTGTCGTATCGAAAAAGGAACTATCGAAAAACTTTATGATATGTTTATTGATGCAGGTGCGAGAGTAGCTACATATATTTGGAGAGCTGGACCAATTGGACACAAAGGTGGATGGATGATTGCAAGAGCAGGATTTTTACCATTTGTTCTTCGTGGTGCAATGGCAGGTGATAAAGGTGGAGTAGGCTTACACCACTGGCATGTAATCTCTGTAAATGGTAAGGGTGATGCTGCTTCACAAGCAGGAGAGAGACCTCCCAAAGTAGATGTATGGAATGAGATAGCATGGCCACCTGAGTATCCATTAAGCACTTATGAGATGAGTCATATTATGCCACACCTTCTTCTTGATGATGAGTGGAGAGACAAATGGAATGCTAAGGGTCTTAATATACCTGAAAAATTAGCTGTTTGGATTCCTAGAATGTATAACCCTGTTTGGATTAATCCAGATGGATTTAGATGGATTGAGTTACTCAAAAGAGAAGATAAGATAGAGTTGAGCTTCAACCTATCACCTACTTGGAGTGAGACAAACTGGTATTGTGACTTTATCTTACCTGTGGGACTTGCAGGTGAGAGACATGACCAACATTCAGAAGCCACACAACCATCAAGATGGTTAAGCTTTAGACAACCTGCTCTAAGAGTTGCACTAGAGAAAACTGGTTGGAAACCAAAAGACCCAACAAGAGCTACACTTGAGGCTCATGTTCACGCAGGACTTGGTGAAGTATGGGAAGAGGTAGAGTTTTGGGCAAATATTATGACTCACTATGTCGATCCTGATGGAAGCCTTGGAGTACGAAAATATTGGGCTTCAAAAGAGGACCCATCAAGAGCTATAACTATCCCTGAGTGGTATCAAGCAGCATTTGACAAGCTTCCCAATCTCAAAAAAGCAGCGAAAGCAGCATATCCAGCATCTAAATATCCAAACTATGAGATGATGAGAGATAGAGGTACTTGGCTTGAAGAAGATAATATCTTCAAACCACAAGAGAGACCTGTTAAAAAAGTGGGAGATATATATATCTCTCATGGTCATGAGTATAAAGAAGCAGATGTAACTAAAGATGAGTTTGGTGTATTAATGGCTAAAGATAGCCATGGCAAAGAGAAGGCTATTGGTGTTGAGATTGATGGTGAGATTATGCAAGGTTTCCATACTTTGACTAAAAAACTAGACTTCTATTGTGAGTGGTTTAAAGATTGGAAATGGCCTGAGTATGCTATACCTATCTATCCAACTACAAAAGAAGATAGAGTTAAGATGACGCATATTGTCTCACAAGTACACCATGACTTTATGGAAAAAGATAATGAGTTTGCACTAAACACTATCTTTAGATTACCATACAATATTCATACTCGTTCTGTAAACTCTAAGCACCTTATGGAGATTAGTCAAAACCATAATCCTGTATGGATATATACAGAAGATGCTAGAAAACTAGGTATAAAAAGAGGAGATGCTATTAAGTGTACTATCACAGATACTGTATCAGGACTAGAGTCTGGTTACTTTATAGCTATGGCAGTGCCTACAGAGGGTACTATGCCAGGAGTATTGGCTTGTTCTCACCACGCAGGAAGATGGAAACTCAAAAATGCAGTTGATATTCCTGGATTTGAGCATAAGCTCGGTGTAATGGGTCTTGGTGCACCACTTTATGATATGACAATGGATGGTAAAGTAGGAACACTAAAACCTATTGAGGGACTTGATAAAGGTATGCAAGATAGAAGAGATACTTGGCAGTTTAAAGAGTATAACAAAGACCTTGACAATATCTGGTGGGATGGGCTAAGTGGCTCTTGGCAAAATGCCGTGGCTGCATCACATCCAGACCCAATCGCTGGTAACCACGCTTGGCACCAAAAGGTAACTATCGAACTAGCTAGTAAAGATGAAAAAATCGGTGATATTTGGGTCAATTATGATAATAATATGAAAGTATATCAAGCATGGAGAGACAAACTTACTCGTCCACTTGATACTACAGATACACTCAGAAGACCACAGCATATCAAACGACCTGCTGTTCCTCTTTCAGACAAAGCTTACGCTGTAAAACTTACATAGTTTTTAGCTATCACTCCCCCTCTTTGGGAGTGATTACTATACAATTTCCTAGATAACTTATATGCATTAAGCTCTATTTATCTCGAAAGTGGTATAGTGCCAAAACATTACAAAAGAAAGAAGATTATAATATGGATTTGATGAAAAAAGATATAGAAAATCGTATAGCAATCTATGGCTTAATCTCACGATTAATGCTTGTAGAGGTAGATGAAGCATTTTTAAAGCAGATAGAAGATGATGAGGATATTTTAGCTCTATTCCCAAACTTCAAAGAGTGGAAAAAAAAAGATGAGTTTACAACTTCAGAGCTAATAGAACAATACTATAATGTAGATTTTACCAATCTATTTTTGATGCACCTAGTCCCTTATGAGAGTTTCTATACAAGAGATGACCAGATGATAGAGAGTGGAGGAGATAATCCTGTACTAGAACTATATAATGAACTTGATTTTAGAGTATCACTAGACAAAGCTAGAGTAGTAAGCACTGACCATATTGGAGTTGAGTTAGAGTTTATGTATATGCTCTCTACTGCTTTAAAAAAAGCACTAGATGCTGATGATAGAGATGGAGTATGTGAGCTACTATTAGTGCAAAGAGCATTTCTAAAAGAGCATCTACTAGAGTGGACACCACTATTTTTGATTAATGCCAAACTAGAGTCAAGAACACCTCTCTATCATGATGGTGCAGAGTTGGCTTTGGAATTTATGTTGAGTGATTATGAGTATATCAATGAGAAGTTGGCTATCCACTGTAACGACACAGTGAGTACAGAAGCCTAATGAGTCTCTATCTTGATGTTGGGCGTTGCGTAAGAGCCACAAGCAAACTATCATCGTGTACCAAATGCAAAGATATACACCCTGATACGATAGAGATGGTGAATAATATTCCAACATTTCCCAAAGGTACAGGAGTTGAGGCTTCTGCTTGTATAGGAGTATGTCCTACAGAGGCTTTTTCGCTCTCATCTTTCTCTACTACAGAGTTTTTTTTCTCATTTTTGGAGTCGAAAGTACGCCTCATATCTTCCAAGATAAATATCCCTTGTATTTCGCTTTTGAGTATAGAACATCTTATCTCTCTAGCGATTGTAAGTGATGAAGAGATTACTATAGATTTGACTCCTTATAAGAGAGGTTCTAATCTTTTTAATCATATAAATAGCCAAATAGAAGAGGCTAACTTTATCCTCTCTAGTTTTTCAGACAAACAACTCTCTACCAATCTTGATGAAGTAGTTGAAGCTCCATCAAAAGAAGAAGAAGAGACAACTTCAAGACGAGAGTTTTTGGGTAATGCTTCAATAGAGGGTGCTGTTAAACACAAAAGAGCTTTTGATGAGGCTATGGAGAAAGGGGAGTTGTTTGAGTTTGATTTAACCCCTTCTCTAATAGAGAAAATTAAAGAGAAAAATATCCCCAATAAGCGAAAAATACTCTTCACAGCACTCAAACGAGCCAATGTACCTGAGAATTTTGAAGTCTTACCAACAGAAGAGATAAGCTTTGTCTCTCAAAAGTTTATAGAAGAGAGTTGTACCAATTGTCAGATATGTTATCGTATCTGCCCCACAGGTGCATTATCTTCCAATGGTAAGTTTTCGCTTATACATTTTGATGCTCTTATGTGTGTCAAATGTCACTTATGCCACGATGTATGTGAACCAAACTCGATACAGTTTCAAGCAGGATTTGAGATAAAAGAGTTTTTTAAACCTACTCAAAGGGTACTGGCGAAGTTTAATATCAAACGATGTAATGAGTGTGGAAATAACTTCACCTACACAGGTGGAGAACAAGCGTGTCCTAGATGTATGTTAGAAGAGAATGAAGCGATATTTTTACATAATAACGCTAAATTGATGAGAGGAGATGATTAATATGTTACCACACGAAATCAAGCCAGACACGGCTCTATGTACAATCTTGGGATATAATGCCCAAACTGGATATAGTAGAAAGTTTTTTAATAAAATTCTCAAACACAATGGTATCAATGCCACAGCGATAGCACTCAATATCACAGATGAACATTTTGATTTTACCATGTCAAGTGTAGGAAATTCAAAAGTGGATAAGATGATTATAGAACAAGAGTTTCAGCAAAAAGCCCTCACTTATTGTGACATTTTAGATGAAGTGAGTCAAAAAGAGGGTAGAGTAGATTTTATAGAGATTAAAGATACTCAAATAATGGGCTTTTGTCTAAAAGAAGAGGCAGAAGCACTCTTTGAGAAGCCACAGTTTTTGGATACACAGATACTTTTTGTTGCCCAAATGATGATAATAGCCAATAGATGGTTTGAAGCCAAAGTAGATATAGATGATATTCCACTACTAATAGGAGAAAATAGATGAGAGATATGGATAGTTTAAGAGAAGAGTTTGAGAATATAAATAGTAAAAATTTCAATGGTAATCCTGCTTTTTGTGCAGATAATAGTTGTGATAGTGAGGAAGAGACAGATTTAAAAGATTATCCATCATATACAGAAGCACTATACGCCAAACTAATAGCCCCAAGTGTAAGTGGTATCTACATCTCGAGATGGGACATCAAAAACATAGCCTTAGAAGCTGGTGATTCAATGGCTATACACCCACGCAAAAGAATGTTTGAACTTCTTATGAAATATGCCACAAGCAAAGAGAATATGGAAGCCGTACTCGACGCACTAGAGGCTCATATGGAATACAAGATAGGTATATACACAGAGCTTTTGACAAATTTCCCAAGCTCAGAAGAGATATTCCAACCCAAAATAGACAAAGCAAGAGCAACGATGAGACTATTCCCAAAGATTATAGAAGAGTATTTCTCAGGCGATTTTGGAGAAGAGATATGAATAGATTTGTCGATGTCAAACTAAATGATGAGATATACTCTCTTGTCTTTGGTTTGGGCAAAGTTATATTTGTACTTACTAAATCACTTAGACTTGATGGATACTATGTATTTCAAGTAGAGTATCTAAATGGACAGAGAGTATATTATACCCAAGATGGTAAACCAGACTGGTGTCAAGACTCAAAGAACTGTAGCAAAACAATATGTTACAAACATGAGATAGATTTTGATAAATTAGATGTCAAACCAAAAGATAAGATACTAAAACAAGCCAAAATCATCAGACTTAGACACAAAGAGATACTAGAGATGATGAGTCCAGCAGGTGGCTGGATAGACGCAAACCTAATGCCAAACATAATGATAGATAATGCCATCAAAAATGAAGAGTATCATCTATTTAGGAAGATGAAGGAGAAAAAGTAGATGAGTAAAATAATAATATTAGGTAAAAAATGGATAAAGAATATACATTTGTAGATTTATTTGCAGGATGTGGTGGATTAAGTGAAGGCTTTTTAAAATCTGGATTTAAAGGTTTATGTCATGTTGATTTTGACCAGAATGCTTGTAATACATTGGCAAATAGATTAAAAGATTATAATATCTCTGATGAAGAGATAGTAAAAACTGTTTTGCATAGAGATTTAACAAAGTATAAAACAGTTGAAGATATTTTAGAATGTGTTAAAGATATAGAAGTTGACTTATTAATTGGTGGTCCTCCTTGTCAAGCTTTTTCAACTGTAGGAAGAGCTCAAGATAAAAATTCTATGAAAAATGACCCAAGAAATTATTTATATAAACACTATATTGAAATTTTGAAAAAAATCAATCCAAAAATATTTGTTTTTGAAAATGTAACTGGACTTTTATCTTCAAAACCTGATGGAGAAAAGATTTTTCCATTGATTGTAAAAGAGTTTAAAAAGAGAGGTTATGATGTTTATGATAATCCAAAAGATATAGTAATTAATTCAGTTCATTACGGTGTTCCTCAAATTCGTAAAAGAGTAATACTTATTGGTATTCGTAAAGATTTAAATATCTCTTCACAAGCAGTTTATGATTTAATTGAAAAAACACATTATGCACCTACAGATGAAGATAGAGAGGGACTAAAAAAATTTAGAACAGTAAAAGATGCAATTAGTGATTTACCTATTTATTTTCCAGGAGAAGGTGAAGAGGAAATTGAGTTTTTATCAACTAGCAAAAATGAATATATTAAGTTAATAAGAGATAAAAGTGATAATAAACTGTATAATCATACAACAAGAAAACATAATGTATTAGATAGGGAACGGTATAAAATTTTAAGTCAAAATAAGTGGCAGTTAAAGGATTTAAATAAGGTACGACCTGATTTGGTTCATTATAACCCCAAACATTTTGCTAATCGCTATACAGTTCAAGAGTTTGATAAACCAGGAAGAACAGTAGTTGCTCATTTATATAAAGATGGTAATTTATTTATTCATCCTGATTCTAAGCAAGAGCGAACTTTTACAGTAAGAGAAGCAGCAAGAGTTCAATCGTTTCCTGATGATTTTAAATTTTTAGGAGCAAGAACACATCAATATAAACAGGTAGGTAATGCTGTTCCTCCTTTGATGTCATATCAGATTGCAAAAGCAATTAAAAAAGTTTTAGGAGAAATTAATGGCTGATACTAAGATGTTTTGGGGCAGAAGTGATAAAAGTAAAATGTTTGATACTACAGTATTTAAGCAACGATATGAGTTAGTACAGTATGCCGTAGAAAAAGGTTTTACTTATGATGAATTTAAAGATTATTGCTATGACAATAATCATAATTTTTCTATTATAACGACTGTTATGAATATTTTTGGGTTGATTCAATTAGATGATAATAAGAAACTACAAAAGAATGAGTTCCTTCATAAAAATATAGAAAATGACGAATTTCTACTTGTATATTTAGAATATTTTTTATCCTATTGGCAAGAAAGTCAAAATGGTATAATTGTAAAACCTTATCTTGTAATTTTAAAAGTTTTGGAATTATTAAAAAGTAAAAATGAAAGTCCTCATTTATCAGAATTTGAATTTACTGAAATATTTAAACAATTTAAATCATATGATGATATTAATGATGAATTAATTAATAAAATTTTAATACAGAGGAAAAGTTCTCAAAATAATCAATATGGTAACCTTGGGTATAGTACTAAAGCATATTTACAATATTCAAGTTTATTAAGTTTTAATAAGAAAGGTAAAGAAAAAGGCTTTTTTCTTGAATTAATTGATAACGATATTGTAAATAAAAAGATAGATAGTTTATTTTCTATAATAATAAGAGATGATATTTTTTCCCTAAAATTAAGTACAGGTAAAGAAAAAAATACTGCTTGGGCTAAATTTCTAAACAATGGAGAACGCTTTAGTAGGTGGAAGAATCAAGTCTTTTATGAAAAAGATACAGAAGAAGTTGGCGAAAGTGGATTTGAAAGTGGAATAGAGAGTGATGAGATTGAAGATGAATTTATTACACCTTTTAATCCTGATGATATATCTATTAATTCCCAAACAGTCGCATTAGATACTGTTTTAAGAAGAATTAAACAAAATAGAATTAGATTAGCCCCCTCTTTTCAAAGAAATAGTGTATGGGACGATACTCGGAAAAGTAGGCTTATTGAATCAATGATGTTAAAAATTCCATTGCCCATGTTTTATGTTTCAAGTGATAAAGATAATAATTGGGATGTTGTTGATGGATTACAACGAATTACAACTATTAAAGAGTTTATATTAGGAAATTATGATTCAGATAAAGAGAG
This sequence comes from Sulfurovum sp., assembly GCA_045267865.1. Lineage (GTDB taxonomy): Bacteria > Campylobacterota > Campylobacteria > Campylobacterales > Sulfurovaceae > Sulfurovum. Next base: position 27,514 of record JASFZJ010000008.1, read on the forward strand.
ATATGATGAGAAAGGTTTTAAATTAAAAAAGTTAGAATTTTGGGGAAAATTAAATGGTCAAACTTATAACGATATACCAGGAAAACTTTATAATAATATTGCTGAAACAGAATTGACTTTTACAGTAATTAATCCTGACACACCAGAAGAAGTAAAGAGAAATATATTTAAAAGAATTAATACAGGGGGGATGCCTCTAACTGCTCAAGAGATTAGACATGCATTATATCAAGGTTTATCAACAAAACTCTTAAAAGATTTAGCTGAAAAAGAATCATTTTTAAATGCTATTGATAACGTAGATGATAGCAGAATGGGAGCTAGAGAATTAATTTTAAGGTATTTAAGTTTTTATATTAGAGATTATACTTCTTATTCAAAAGATTCTAGTATGGATGCCTATTTGAGCAATAGTATGAGGATAATTAATACCTTTGATAATTTTTCATTAGAGAAAATTCAGAGTGAGTTTAAGTATGAAAAAAAATTAGACTTCAACACTTTATATAAAAGTATTAGATTTAAAGAGTTAATCCAAATAACTAAAGATTTTGAAATAGCAATGATACGAGCAAGATATATTTTTGGAGAACATACTTTTAGAAAATCATATCCTGGAAAAAGAAGAACACCCATAAATAAAACACTTTTTGAAGTTTTTGGTAATTTACTTGGTGCTTTATCAGAAGAAGAGTATCAACATTTAAAAAAGAATAAGCAAGAATTTTTGGAAGAGTATAAAGAAGAGTTTCTTTTGAAAACTGAATTTGCACATATGATTGGTCGAGATTCTCATAAAGTAGCATCTATTAAAAAGAGATATAAAGACTTATCAGAATTAATAAACAAATATATTTGAGGGAAATAATATGTATATAACGAAATTAAATTTACAAAACTTTAAATCTTATATTAATCAGGATTTTGAATTTAAAAAGATTACACTGCTGACAGGATTGAATGGAGCAGGAAAAAGTAGTATTTTTCAGTCTATTAGAATGTTTTGGAGTTATGTAGAGAATAATGAGCCTATATTAAATGCGTATGGTCAAGCAGATACTTTGAAAAATAATAATGTAAGAGATAAATTTTTTCAAATTTCTTTGGATATAGAAAATAAAAAATATTTTGATTTAAAGTTTGATTTAGAAACTAACAATTGTATTGCTTTAGATAGAGATAGTAATTATGATTTAAATATATCTTATATTAGTGCCAATAGATTAGGACCAACAGAATTTCAACATACAAGAAATAGTATGTTACAAGATTTAAATGTAGGTATTAATGGAGAGTACACATTGGATATATTGTCAAAATATGGTCAAGAAAACTTACCCAAAAATTTTAAGGATGAGGTTGCAGGACAAAATACTTTAATTAATCATGTTGAAAAATGGCTACAAGAGGTCTCTCCAAATATAAAATTAGAAACTGAATTAAATAAAAAAATGCATTTAGCATCATTTACGATTAATGGACATACTCCATTAAATGTTGGATTTGGGATTAGTTATACTTTGTCTATTATTACTCAATTACTTTACTCTGTAATGTTATTAGAAAAACAAGGTATTAAAACAGTAATCTTAATGGAAAATCCAGAAGCCCATTTACATCCAAAAGGTCAAACTCAAATAGCAAAGTTAATTGCAGAAATTGCTAATTTGGGAGTGCAAGTTATTGTTGAAACACATAGTGATTATATTTTAGATGGGTTACGATTAGCAGTAAAAGATGGAAAAATAAATCATGAAGATAGTAAATTATATTATCTTGAATTGGATAAAGATGGGAACACAGAAGTTAAATCTCCTCAAATAGATAAAGATGGATATTTAGACAAATGGCCTGAAAACTTTTTTGATACTTCACTTAATAATAGTATGAGGCTAATGTGACTTTACTAACATTTAATACCTTAAGTATAGAAAATTTAGAAACTAGAGAAGAAATAAATGATTTATTGGTTCAATTAGCTTATGCAATAAATAAGTTTTTAACTTACAAAGAGAATAAAGGTAGTC
>JASFZJ010000009.1:0-36213 GCA_045267865.1 Sulfurovum sp.
TGGAACAGTTACAATAAGTGGTGCAAAAAATGCAGCCCTTCCTATTATAGCAGCAACAATACTTAGTGATAAAGCTGTAAAACTAACAAATCTACCCAATGTGGTAGATATTAGAACACTTCTGAAGCTTGTTAATATGCTAGGTGGAACTGTAGCTCATGATAAAACAGTAGCAGATATTAATAATTCTACTATAAATGATACAAAAGCTGTGTATGAAATAGTATCACAAATGAGAGCATCTATTTTGGTTTTGGGTCCTCTACTTGCTAGATTTGGAGAGTGTGAAGTATCTCTTCCTGGTGGATGTGCTATAGGACAGAGACCGATTGACTTACATCTCAAAGCACTTGAATCTATGGGTGCAAAGATTGATATAAGAGGAGGATATGTAAGAGCTGAAGCTCCTAATGGGCTTAAAGGTGCAAAAATCATATTTGATAAAATCACTGTAGGTGGAACTGAAAATATAGTAATGGCAGCATCTTTGGCTCATGGTACAACAACAATTATAAATGCAGCAAAAGAGCCTGAAGTGGTTCAACTATGTGAGATGATAAGAGATGCAGGAGTAAAGATAGAAGGTATTGGAAGTCATGAGCTTACTATAGAAGGTACTTGTGGCATACCTTTGGAGTTTAAAACAATAGAGATAATACCTGATAGAATAGAAGCAGGAACATATCTCTGTGCAGGAGCTATTACCTATTCATCTATTACGCTAGAGAAGGTAAATCCTAAACATATAAGAGCATCTATTGATAAACTAGAGTCAATGGGTTGTAGTTTTGATTTAAGAGAAAATAGTATGACAATATATCCAGCAAAAGAGCTTAAACCTGTAAATCTTATAACAATAGAATACCCAGGGTTTCCTACAGATATGCAAGCTCAATTTATGGCTGTAGCTACTATGGCAAAGGGAGAGAGTTTTATTGAAGAGAGACTTTTTGAAAATAGATTTATGCATGTAAGCGAACTTAATCGTTTAGGTGCAGATATTTGGCTCAAAGGTTCTGTATCTGCTATTAAAGGAGTAGATGAGCTGTATGGAGCTGATGTTATGGCAACAGATTTAAGAGCTAGTTCTGCACTTGTATTAGCAGGGTTAGTGGCTAAAGGTACTACAAATGTTAGAAGAATTTATCATCTTGATAGAGGGTATGATAATTTAGAGGGTAAATTATTGGCTTTGGGTGCTAATATAGTTAGGAAAAAAGAGAAGTAGATTTTTATTATATAAGGTCATAGTATCTACTGCGACCTTATATATTTGATACTAAAAGTAATCTTTATTTAGTAGGCTTTAGACAACGAACATAGTTGAAGTGTTTTTTATTAAATTCATAAAGAGAACCATAGAAAAATCCAACATACCAAGCATCATTTTCATTTTCCTCATTAGTTCTGTCGCTCCAATAAGCATACATACTAAATCCTTTCTCTTTATAACACTTAGAATACTTCACATTATTCTGATTTGCATTCCTATCATCTATTATCCCTGTACATTTTGTGATGACTGACTTTAATATATCTAGTGGTGGTAACACTCCCTCACTTGCTTTACATATCTTTTTTGCCTCTTCCCATCTTGAAACACAGAGTTTTTCCTCTATATTACCACCATTGTCTATACATATCTTATCAGTAGGAGTTATCCATATTGACTCCATACCATAAGCACTCACATTGGATACAGATAGAACTAAAATAGCCAATATACCAAAAGTCTTTATCAAAGTTTGTTGCATTCTTATTCCTTAAAAGTTTGAATGTCGTGATTATAGCATATCATTTATTAATATAATTTATAAAAATTAAAAATTAGAACTTAAATTTAATTCCTGTAAATATAATACTCAAATAGTATAATTTATCACCAACCCAGCATATACACCAAAAATAACAGTACCACAAACTAAGATAAATTGAGCGATAAGTGGTATGCTTATCTCTACAAATTTCTTTGGTTTTTCACTTTTTTCAAAATAGATTGATTTGATAATGATGGCATAATATCCAACTGAGAGAGCAGAATTTAAGAGGGCTATCAAAACTAACCACCATAAGTTGGCATCTACTCCTGCATAGAAGAGGATGGCTTTGCCCAAAAAACCTGCCAAAAGTGGGATACCTGCTAGTGAGAAGAGTTGAATGGTAAAATAGAATGCTAATAGACTATTTTGTGTTCCAAAGCCTTTTAAATCTTCTAATGTGTGGATATTGTAATATTTGCGTAAAATATCAAGAGCCAAAAATACGGCTGTTTGCATAAATATATAGGCTATTGACATATAGAGTATGCCATCTTTTGCAAAGCTACTCTCTACACTCACGAATGCCAAGAGCATATATCCTGATTGTGCTATGGATGAGTAGGTTAATATTTTGGCTAAATTTGTGGAGTGTAGAGCCAAAAAGTTTCCTAGCGTCATTGTGAGGATTGAGAGTGTGGCTAAGAGTGGGATGCTAATTTCTATATGTGTTTGCAAAAATGGAGCAAAAAATTTAAACATTGCTAATACTGCTACCGTTTTGGCGATACCACTCAAAATGGCTGTGTGAGAGGGGCGAACGAGTGCGTAAGTGTCTATTGCCCATGAGTGAAAAGGGACAATTGTTATCTTATAAAAAAGTGCAAAGAGCATAATAAAGATACCGATAGTCTGAAAATAGTTTGTAGTGGTCACTAGAGGCTCTAATAAAACGCCTCCACCTATTACATAAAGTGCCACTCCTAAAAATAGAAATCCTGTAGCTATACTTCCTGCTATAAACATCTTCATAGCTCCATTTGCTTGTTCTTTAGTCTTGATAAAGCTTACCAATACCACTGAAATTATACTAAGTGCTTCAAATGATAAAACAAAACTCATAAGCGTATCACTTTGAAGAAGCAAGATGGATGCTACGCTTATAAAGAGGGTTTGGGTAATTGTAATATCTTCTTTTTCATGCAAAATTACGGCAAAAAGCACTATCTCTAAAATAAGCTCAAAGAGTCTGATAGTTTCGCTAGAACTAAAGTATTCAAGAGGTACAACAGCTCCGTAATATGTAAAATAAAATGAGAAAATAATAGCCAAAAGTGCTAAAGGTTTGAGTAGAAAACTTCTATGCAGAGCGATACTCACAATTGCCATAAAAAATAAAACAGTAAAAGAACTCATCATAAAGCACCTCCCAAAAATTTAAATTGCCCAAAAGCGATAGAGATATACTCAAATAAAATATCGGGAAAGAGTCCAAAGAGTATGATTAAAAATGCAAAAATAATTAAGACCAAAAACTCTATTTTGTGCATAGAAAAATCAGATTTTTTGACCACTTCACTCATAGAGCCATATATCACTCTTCTAAATGTCCAAATCATATACCCAGCCCCTATCATAGAAGCCAATGCCAAAATGGCTAACCACAAGCCAAAGCTTTTGATAGCACTAAGCAAGATAGTGAGTTCTCCTATAAATCCAACTGTGGCAGGAAGTCCTAACGCTCCTAATCCTGCCAATACAAATATTGCACTTAGATATGGGGCTTTTTGCATTATCCCCCCCATATCAGCCATCTGCCACGAGCCTGTTTTGTGGTGAAGAAATCCTGCTATCAAAAAGAGTGGAGAGATAATCAGAGCGTGACCTATCATCTCAAAGAGTGCAGAACTTAGCCCAGCGTAGCTAAGTGTTGATATTGCTACAACGACTAATCCCATGTGAGATATAGAGCTATACGCTACCATTTTTTTGAGATGTGTTTGGTAGAGTGCCATAAATCCAGCGAAAAACACCGAGATAAGCCCCAAAATGAGTATCACCATACTATACTTTTGTGAAGTCTCTGGGAGTGTTAATATAAGCAGTCTAATCATACCATACGCACCCATTTTAAGTAAAACCCCTGCCAATAGAACTGATATAGGTGCAGGTGCTTGGACATGTGCATCAGGTAGCCAAGTGTGAAAAGGAAATATCGGCATTTTGACGGCAAATCCGATAAACAGAAGCCACCAAATAAGGATAGGTGAAAGAAGCATAGACTCTTTTATCATCACCATATCAAATGAGCCTGTCTCTTTGTGAATAAGAAAAAAGGCTAATAAAATAAACATTGAAGCGATATGTGTATAGATAAAAAACTTAATAGAGGCGTAAATCCTATCCTCTTCTCCCCAAATACCTACAAGAAAATAGATAGGAATAAGCGTAAGCTCCCAAAATATAAAAAACCATAAGAGATTGGTACTTAAAAACACTCCAAATATCGCACCACTAAAGAAGATAAGCAGGGCATAATAGACAGCTTGATTTTTGATAGTCCAGCTTGAAAGTGCTACTAGAATAAGTAAAAGCGAGGTCAAAATGAGCATAATCACACTTAACATATCTACCCTAAGAGTTAATATAAAATCAAATTTGGGAACAGCTAAAAAAGCTCCTAAATCAAGATAACCACTATGAGGAACAATAGAGAGAAGATGGAGTGAAAAGCTTAACATATATCCAAATAAAAGCAAAGAGATATATTTACTAATACTGCTCTCACCTCTAAAAAATAGTGCCAAAAAAATAGAGAGAATAAAAGGGATAAATATCAATTGAACAGCACTCATACAGCACCTCCTATAAGAAATATAATCAGTAATAGCAAAATTCTTGCCAACATAAAGCCACTATTTGAAGAGGCGTATCCACTATGTGTTTTACGGCTTAGTTGGTGTATTTTTTGAGTTACTGATACGATAGTGTTAATAGCTCTATCTATAATATTTATCTCAATCCAATTAACTGTCTTTGCCCAACTCTGCACAACAATATTATTGGCAAAATAGTGGATAAAAAACTCTACAAAATAACCATTAAAAAGCACTGTATGGATAGCTTTCATTAGAGGTTGAGAGGCAATTTTTTGAGTAATGTCTAATCTTCTTACATAATAGTAATAGACGACTACACCCAAAAATAAAATTGCTCCTAACAGTCCTATAAAAAGTCCTTCAATATGTGCCTCTGTGGAGGGAGTGCCACTTATAAATAGTGCTAACTCTTCTTGATAAAAGCCTAAGATAAGTGTGACTATCGCCATAATGCCAATAGGTAAGCTTATCCAAAAAAATGAGGGAGTGGTAACTTTGTCTAAAAGCTCTTCATCTCTATTTTGACCCACAAAGACCAAAAACCATACCCTAGAGATATATGCGATGGATAAAACTCCTGCGATAAGCGTTAAGGTGGAGATTATCCCATTGGTTTGAGGATTTAAAAATGTCAAAGTGATAATCGCATCTTTGGAATAAAATCCACTAAAAGGTGGAATTCCACTCAAACTCAAAGCCCCAATCCCCATAAAAATAGCCACTAGAGGCATTTTCTTTCTAAAGCCACCAAATCGCCACAAATCTTTGATATGAGAAGCAGACATTATAATTGCCCCTGCACTCAAAAATAGTAACGCCTTAAAGACAGCGTGATTGACTAAGTGGCTCATACCAATCGCCAAACTTCCACTTCCAAGCCCCACAAATGCTAAAGAGAGGTGTGACATTGTCGAATATGCCAAAACCTTTTTTAACTCTTTTTGCACCAATGCTGAGGTTGCACCTATAAAAGCACTTATCGCTCCAAAAGTGGCTACGATAATTAACGCTTCTGATACCACATAAAAATCAAAAAGCCGTGCTATGATATAGATACCACTATTGACCATTGTAGCTCCATGGATAAGGGCTGATACTGTGGTAGGTCCTTCCATTGCTCTCATTAACCAAGGGAAAAGTGGGAATTGTCCTGACTTTCCAATGGCTGCTATAAAAATAAAGATAGCGATAAGATAGTGTAGATTTGAGTTAATCTCTCCCTCTTTTGCTAACTGATTTATCTGCATTAAGTCCAGCGTATTGGTGAGATAAAAGAGCATACCAATCGCAGAGAAGAGAAATATATCTCCAAATCTAGTCATCAAAAATGCACTAACTCCTGCATCAGATGCCTCTTTTTTGTTGTGCCAAAAGCTGATAAGAAGATATGAAGCCAAGCCCATAAATTCCCAACCGACAAAGAGTGAGATTAAATCTTTGGCACTCACAAGAAGTATCATTCCTCCAATAAAAAATAACATCTTCGCATAATATCGGCTCTGGTCTTTTTCGTCTTTCATATAATCGTGTGAAAAGTGCAAATCCAAAAATCCAAGCCCAGTAGCGATAAGAAGCATCACCAAAGAGAGACTATCAATATATATCCCAAAAGGAATAGAAAACTCACCAAAACTAAACCAACTCATCGGCATATCTATAGGCGTGGTGAAAGTCATAAAAAGTCTTAGAGAGATAAGAAAGAGAACTAAACTCACACTCCAAGCAGTCCAAAATGCAAATCTTTTATCTATCTTGCCCAGTAAAAAAGCACCAACAGCCCCGAACATTGGCAAAAGTAAAAGTATTAAAACTAAACTATTCATCTATCCTCCAGTTCATCAGGAGATACGGCAGAGGTGATTTTGTGAGTGGCTACAAATATAATAAGCCCCACACCAGCTTCAAGCGTAGCCAAAATCATCACCATATACGCCAATACGATATTTTCCATCATTCCCAAATGATACGCAGAGATAGCCAACATCATAATAACCGAGTTCAAAAGCATCTCCAAAGAGAAAAATATTCTCAAAAAATCTCTTTTGGAACTCACACCATAAAGTCCAATCGAAAAGAGAGCAAAAGCAAATAACATCTCTATACTAAACATCATTGAGCCTTTTTTTGGGTTTTAAAACACTACTCATTTTGACCGTTCCATACAAAATAGAAATTCCAATCAATGCAAAGATAATAATAAAATCACTATAGTTTTGGCTAAAGAGTGAGACATCTTCTACAGGAGAATTTTTGACCATAGTGAGCGTATCAACACCTCTTAAAAATAAAATTGAGATAATGATAAAAAACAAAAAAGCCAAAAAAGCATTAAGAGGTTTGGTCTTGACCTTGGGAAATTCAAGCCCAATAATTGTCACACCAAAAAGCATCAAAACCATAATCCCACCAGTGTAGATAAATATCTGAAAAAGTCCCAAAAGCTTTGCATCAAGATTGATATAAAAAAGACCCAAAATAGACATCATCAAAATAAAACTAATCATCGCAGGGACAGATTTTTTTATCACCAAAGAACCAATTGCCAAAAGCAAAGTCATTGTAAGCAGTGCTATATTCATTGTTTTAACTCCTTTTTATTTATTGTAGTTGTCATTTTATAAATTCCTTAACTCTTGTTCCACTACACTTGTGAAACCAGTATATTCTAAAGAACTTCTAATGTCATCTAAATCTTCACCATCATTTTTTAATGCTTTTATTGTAGTTATAATATCTGATCTTCTTCTTTTTAATGATTCACAATTTAAATTAAATATTTCAATAGTTTTTTTTACTTTTCCCTCTTCTTCAATTATTTCACCCCATTCGTTATATTCAAAAGGAATATCATCAAATATAGGGTTATAAATTTCATAATATTCTTCTTCTTGTATCCTATAACTATTATCTTTAAAGTTAGCTCCAAAGTCATCATCTTTTGTAGCTACAATTAAGTTATTCCAATCAAATATTTGTTCAGGGAAAAATTCTCTTTTTTTATAGTGGTCTATATGACATTCCGTTAGTTCATTAATATAAATTTCTGTATATCCACATAATTGATTTTGTTCATCTATTAAAATCATTAATCTTATTTTTTCGTATATTTTTTTATATTTATTATGTAAAGTTATTTCATCACATTTATTGCAAGTCCAACGAAAGCAATCATTATTATAATTATCCCCATTAAAATTTGGTAATGGAGTAGATTTACTTATTCTTCGCATTTTTATCTCTTTTAATTTTTGCCATCTTAAGTCTTGATATATCCATATCATCTTTTCCAATTTCATTCGCTAATTTTTCTAAATATTCTAAAAAAATCTCTTCACTATAATCAGCTAAATAAAGATATTTTTTTAATCTTTCTATCTCTTCATCAACTTCTCTAAATCTCAATCCTTCTAACTTGAAAAAATCTATTAACAATTCATCAACAGGTTTTCCATAAGGATTAAAAGAAAATTCTCTCAATATAGCTTTATTATCTTCCTTCTTCATAATTCTCAATTGTTTCTTTCTGATTCCCGAAAGAATATTAGCAGAGTGAGAACTAACTATAAAAGAAGTTTTACTATCTAAAGTATCTTTTTGAACTAAAACTTTTTGTACAAAATCTCTCTGCCATTTAGGATGTAGATATGTATCAGGTTCATCAAGTAGAAATAGTGTATTTTCAGTGGCTAATAACTCTTTTAATCCTAAAATTGTAAGTAGTTGTTTCTCTCCCTCACTTAAATCATTGTGAGATATAGATTTTCCATCTTTATTTATTGTAATTTCTATATTTTCTATTAAGTCATCTGCTTGTAAGGTAGTAAGATATTCAAAAATACTTTTTTCTTCACCATAAAACTCCCATATTAAAGTGAGTTTTTCTTGTGATGGTATAGTGAAAATTATATTTTTATCTGTAATTTCAATCTGATTATCACCTATAGCATTTTTTATTCTTACCAAAAACATTGCTAAATCACCTTTTACACCCCACATATTTTCTATTGTATCTGTTTTCCAGTGAGGCTCTTTTAGTGTTAGTATTATTTCTTTAAACCCGTCAATATTAAATTGGTCTTTTAAAATTTTAGGCACTCTGTATTGATAACTAAGTAAACCAATAAGAATAGTAGAAAAGTTTTCAGGTAAAAAATAAAAAAATGGTTGTTCTATCTTTTTACTATTTTTGATAGATGGATTTATAAAATTCTCTCTTTGAAATGATTTAAACTTATTTTCTAAAGTTTCAGATATACCAGAGTAATACATTACAACATTTTGAGGAAGCATATTTTTATATCCATTATTAAACTCTTTGGTTACTTGCATTCTTGAATATTTTTTAGATTTTTCATTATTTCGTTTTATCTTTATTTCATAATATTCTTTTGTCTTCTTGTTAGCAGTTATATATATCTCATATCTATTTTTATTGTATTTAATTTCATATCTAAGTTTAAAATCAAATTCTGGTCTTTCACCTTTAGTCAATACAAAATGCTCATATAAATCATAAAATCTTTTAGCTACAAATTCTAAAAGTGTAGATTTTCCAGAACCATTTTGACCTATTAAAACAATAAGTTGTTCATCTAAATTTATATTAAAATCTTTTAGAAGTTTATAATCCTCTATCCATAATTCTTTTATTTTCATACTGTAAATATCTCCTCTTTAAATTCTTTAATCGCATCTTGTCTATTTTTGATAGCTTGTTGTTCTTGCTTTTGGGCTAATAGTATTTTACTATTATAATTTTGAAAAAGTTCATTCTGTTTTTTTAAACTTGGCAAAGGAATTTTTACATTTAAAAAGGCTTCCTCATTCAAATAGAGCCTATTAGTCACTCCCTTACTTGCATTTGAACAAAAAAGTATAAACTCTTGTGTAGTTGTTATTAATGATAAAAAATAAGGATTTATAAGTGAATAATCTACATCAAAAGTCCAAAAGTTACTAGTAATTATTGCATTATCTAATTCACTAGGAATTACTCCAAATGCACCATTTCCTGCATCAATTTTAGATACCAAAAATTGTCCTTCTTTAACAATAAATTGTCTTTTCGTTCCAATATTAATACCTTTCTCAATATCTCTCAAAAATATACCACCATTATTTCTTTTTATTGTAATTCGTTTATAATTTTCATCATCTAATATATTTATACTTGTTTTGTTTCGACTAAGAAATGAACCCATTTTTGAAAGTTCATATTTATTATTATATGAAAATGGTGTTTCCAATAAATATTTAATATTCCAATTATCAAGTTCACTAAAAGATACATATTTTAAATAAGATTCTTTATTCTCCCAAAGTTTATTTTTTGCTTTATAAATTTTAAACTCTTCTTGAAGTGGTTCAAATTCATTCTCTATCTTTGCACCACTTATACTTATACCTGCTTTTTTTACTTCTGCTATTGGTATCTCATAGTTAAATTTCTCTTTGATTTTTATTTTTATCTCTACTTCAATCTTATTTTCAATATTCTCTAGTATATCTTTATATTTATAATTAATAGTTTGAATAGCTTCTTCTTTAATAAGTTCATACTCTTTAGCCTCTTCTTCTGTAAATTTTTTCAAAAATAGTAAGCTTAATTTAATACTAGTACCAGAAGCGATAAAAACATCTTGGGGCAAAGAAGTGATTAAAATTATCTTTGCTTTACTCTCTATATAGTCTCTCACTTTTTGAAGATTTGAATTATTTAAAACTCCATCAGGTAAAACTATCCCCATTCTTCCACCAGCTTTAAGAAGATTTAAACATCTCTCTATAAAAATAACTTCACTTTGATGGCTCATTTTACCTGTATTATAAAGATTTAATAAAGATTTTTCTATACGAACACCAAAAGGAGGACTTGTAAATATTACATCAAAACGGTTTTCAAAAATACCATTTACATTAAGTAGTCCATTATTATGATGCACTCCACCTTGACTATCACCGTGCATTATCATATTCATTTTAGCTGTTCTACTCATTCTAAGATTTATATCTGTACCAAAGATAGAATTATTAGAGAGTTTTTGTACTCTACTATTTTTACTATTTTTATCTAGTTCACTATTTAATTTTTTTAATAATTTAGCAACTTCATCATCTACTTTAGCTTTTTCTTTATCATTAAGTTTTTTATACTTTTTATCATAAAACTTCTTTTTTATATTCTCTTTTTCTTTTTGTATATTTTCTTCTATTTGACTTCTGATATATTCAAATGATTTAATCAAAAAACTACCACTACCACAGCAAGGGTCACAGATAACTTCTCCCTCTCTAGGGTCTAAAATTTCAGTCATAAATTCTACAACAGTTCTAGGTGTAAAAAATTGTCCTAATTTTCCTCTAAAAGTTTTACCCAAAAATTGTTCAAATACTTTACCTTGTATATTATCAGATATTGTTGAGAGATTATACTTTTCAAGCTCTTGTACTATAGTTTCAAAAGTATCTTGTTTAATTCGTATCTTTTCATTTTCACTAAATAAATCATCTTTAAACTCTACTTTAGTTTGCTCAAATAAAAATTGATAAAATTCTAATTCATCATTTGCTTTATATTTTTCATAATTAGTTCTATCTTTACTTAATTCATCAAGTGAAAAAAGTTTTCTCTTACTATTATTTTTTTCATATCTTATTTTTATAAATAAAATTTTACTTATTTCATCAAATGCAACCACTGGAGAGAGTCTATCGTTATTTCGGATGATATTATGGCATTTGGTAAGTAGTTTAGAAAATTCATCTATTTGTATTTCAGAGGTCATTATTTCTCTTCTTCTCTTCAATTGCCAAAGCTTTTTTCTTCGCTAATAGCTCTTTTTTGACTCTTGTTGCCTCTTCTTCTTCTAGTCTTGAATCAATATAGCTTTGAGGTACATCTACTTTGACCCAAAAATCATCTTGATTTTCGTGCCAACCTCCTGTGAGCATATCGTATCGTCCTCCACTTAGCACGATAGATTTATCAGGTTTGGTAGGACATACATCTTCACAGAGACCACAAAATATACAGACAGCAAGATTTACCTCAGGGACGATATTTTGCTTTTTAAGTGGAAGATGTTTCATACTTATAGCGTTTGTAGGACAGATTTTATTACAACTATCACACCCGATACAAGTCACATAATCTATCTCGTGTTGCCCTCTATACCGTGCAGGGTGATGCATCGCTTCATAACGAACATCTTTAGAAGCAGGACTTTTTATCATCAGTGCTTTGGCCACTCTAACTGTTTTTTTGAGAATATCTAATATCATTTTATGCCTCCATAAACCATAAAGCTTTTGCCAACAGTACCCAAGAGAGATTTATCAATGAGATGGGAACCATATATTTCCACGAGAAATTTAACATCTGTTTGAGCGTAATCCGTGGAGTCGCACCTCTGATTGTCATCATCAAAATAGCGATAAGAAGCATCTTCATAAAAAAGAAAAAGTAGCTATCAAAAAACACGCCTTTATACGCACCCAAAAAGAGTGTTACAGCCCCTGCAAATACAGCCATAAACTCTGCAAACATCGCTAGTTGAAGCAAGAAATAGTTTGTACCACTATATTCTGTATAAAATCCATAGACTATCTCTTGCTCTGCATCAGGAATATTAAAAGGTGGCTGTTCCAAAATCCCTAAAAGTGAGATGAAGTATAAAACAAAAGCAGGGAATAAAATAAGAAAACTAACCCAAGAAGATTGCTCCACTATAGAGGTCAAATTCATCGTCCCAAACAAAAGTGCAGGAGATAATGCACTCAAGAAAAATGCTGTCTCAAAAGAGATAGATTGTGTCAAAATCCGAATACCTCCCAAAAATGAATATTTATTGTTTGACCCAAATCCTGTAAGAAAAAGTAAAAACGGCTCAATCGCTATCAAAACTACCAATGCCAAAACCCCATAATCACTATTGACCACCACAAATCCATCACTCCAAGGGATAAAAGAAGAGGGGATAATCGCAATAATCACGGCTAGTAATGGCATCAAAGAGAAGAGATAGGGATTAACACCTTTGGGAGTGATACTCTCTTTTGTGAGGAGTTTACTCAAATCAAAAAGCGTTTGATAACTTCCAGCAGGACCATTGAAACTAGGACCAACTCTTTTGTGAAGTGCAGCCATAAATTTTCTAAAAAACCAGTAGAGAAGCACCGTCCACACCAATACATATAGAAGCCCAGGGAATACCAAAGCTTGAAAAATTATCTCACTCATCTGTCCAAATCTCCTTGACATATATAAAGACTTCCAAATATCAATGGAATATCTGAGAGTGTTCGCCCTTTGAGTAGATAATCCAACATCATCGTATGGTTAAAGCTAGGTGCTCTTAATTTGAGTCTATACGGTGTGGTAGCTTTTTCTGTGGTCACCAAGTGCATCAAGACCTCACCTCTAGCCCACTCAACTCTACTAATTGCTTCACCTTTTGGTAATTTTTTGGGTACTTTTACTAAATGGTCTTTGAGTGGATTGAAGTTACCGTTATCTATCTCTTTTTCTATATGAAGTTTAGCTTTTTTGATAATCTCAATAGACTGTTTAAGCTCACGAAAAAGCATCGTAAATCTATCTTTGGCACTACCTCCTGTTTGGGTAATATACTCCAAATCAAGCTCACCGTACGCTGCATAAGGCTCATCAATTCGTATATCTGTTTTGACTCCACTTCCTCTAGCCACGATGCCACTAAGTCCAAATTTATGCACATCTTTACGCGTTAAAATCCCTGTATCAGTAGCTCTTAGTTTCATCGTTGGATTTTTGATAAATATATTGTCAATCTCTCCGATATCTTTATCAAACTTATCAAGTGCTTTTTGAAGTTCATCAAAAATAGTTATATCAAGTGGGTATCGCACCCCTCCTGCTTCAACCGCTGCAGTGGCTATTCTAGCTCCTGAATAAGATTCCAAAAAGTCCAAAAAGAACTCTCTTATATCCATATTCCACATCGACAAAGTGTGAAGCCCCAAATTATTTAAAAATCCACCCATTCCCATAAAATGTGAAGATATTCTAGCCACTTCACCAAGTAAAACACGCATCCAAGAGGCAAACGGCGTAATCTCTACTCCTGCAATCTCTTCAACAGCCATCGCATAACCTGTCATTGAGTTGATATTATCCATAAAACAGAGCCTCTCCACAGCGACAATCGCACCCACAAAATCTTTTCTAGTTACCAAATCTTCTAAAGCTCTCCATACATATCCAATATCTGGGTCAATACCGATAATATCCTCACCATCACAATGGACTCTAAGTCTAATAGGACCACTCGCAGGGTGTGTTGGCCCCCAATTCAAAATAGTCTCAGAAGAGTTTGGGTCTAAGTCAGCTTCATTATTCTCTTGCTCGTTATTAAATGCCGTGACTATCTTTTGGACATTGGCTAGATTATCTTTTTCGTGTTCTCTCCAATCGAAATCTTTTCTAAAAGGAAACACATCAGCAAAATCTTCTGTTTTGATAATATCTCTCAAATCAGGATGGTTCAAAAAGCGTACCCCAAACATAGAAAAGGCTTCTCTCTCGTGCCACAAAGCACTAGGAAAAAGGAGGCTAATAGTCTCTATCTCACAAAGCTCCTCTTCTCGTGGTAAATCAACTTTGAGCCAAAGATTTCGCTTGGTATCCAAATCTTCAAAAAAGTAATTTATCTCCATAATATTATCATCCAAAAAATCGGTAGGAGAGACTGTGGAGATGGTGCGTAAACCGTTCTCTTTTAGCTCTTTTGCTATACTCAACAAATCATCTTTAGAAACTATTTTGGCTTTTATCCAAATCTTTTTGTAATCTTCTATATATTCACACTCAAAATTGGCTAAGATATTTTTAATCTCTTGCATCTAAAATTCCATCTCTTTCCACAATCCACCTTGACTAGCAGCACTAGGGATTTTGGCTTTTATTTTCTTCTTTATCTCTTCAAGCCCTTCAATAATCGCTTCAGGTTTAGGAGGGCAACCAGCGATAAAAATATCAGCAGGAAGTATCTCTGTAGCGTTTTTTATCACCGACAAAGAGTCATTATAAGGTCCTCCATCATACGAACAAGCACCCAAAGCCACCACATATTTAGGCTCAGGCATCTGTGCATAAGTGCGTAAAAGTGCAGGAAGTATCTTTTTGCTCACAAGTCCCGTTATCATCAAAACATCAGCCTGTCTTGGTGTGGGAGTCGGCAGATAACCATAGCGTTCCCAATCATATCTCGGTCCCATCGCTGCTGCCATTTCAAGCGAACAGCACCCTGTACAAAAATGAGCCATCCAAAGAGATTCACTCTTGGCATACTCAAAAAAATCAAGAATTTTTAACATCATACTCTCCTTTTTGAAGTTCTTTAGAGGCAAATATAAAAGCCAAAGCCATAATCAAAGCAAAAATACTTGCCATCAACATACTATGTTTATCTCTTGCATAGACAAAGAGCGTAAAGAACAGCCCCACCATATCAGCCACAACAAACATAATCGCATAAGTAAAAAATCCAAAGTTTGCTTTTTTGGGCGAAGAAGAGGATGGAGGAAGTCCACACTCAAAATGCTCATTTTTGACTTTACTAGGCAAATAGGGAGCTAGTGAAACTCCTAAAAGATATAAAAGAAATACAAAAAAACTAATCGCCATCGCGTATATAAAAAATGTCTCTACCATATTTAATTACTCCTTGAAGTATCTATAAAATTATATCATTTTAGTTATAAGATGGTAGTATCATAGAAGCATATAAATTAACTCTCAACAATAGCCACCTCATCATCACTCAATCCATAAAGTTTATAGACCATATTATCTATCTCTTTTTCCTCTTTTGTTGTATCTTTATTCTCTTTTTTGGCTTTTAGGATTTTATTTACTAGGTTTATAAATGGTTTTTGAGCATTTAAACTAATGATAGGAATTTGTAAATTTCTTAATTCTGTAAGAGTAGTTTGTCTAAAATCATTTTTTAATGCTGTAGATGAAATATTAATATAAATCCAAGATATTAATCTACTTGCTATAATTGCTAAAACATACTTTATTTTAAAACTTGAATCTGTAATAATAAATGGATTAATGTCTTTTTTAAAAACAAGTTTTTCAGATGTAAAACCTACGGTTAGCCTATCTTGTCTGTTAATTATTCTTCTAATTAATATTTTTTCATCTTGATTATAAAATCTTTTTAAATTACTGTGTTTGTCCATATTTGTCATATATGTTTCAATTATCTTTAATCTATAATTAAATACATTACCCATATTTAAATATGGATATAGGTCTCCATCATTATCATCCGAAAAAGAACTAGCTGAAAGTCCTTGTGTTGAAATTGAAATATCTCCAAATTTACACATATTAGACTTATTAATTTGTTTCTGTATTTGATAAATATTTTTATTTTGAATTAGTTTATAATCATGTATATCTATACCCTTTAAATATATAGTTTCAAAATTTAAATCATTTAATTCAATAGTTTTTGCTTTTTTATCAAAATTAAAAATTTTATATTTATTTGATTTATTTTTCTTAAATATATATATTGCTGTATCTACAAACGCATCTTCAAAAATATTAAAAGGTAAGTTTATAATTTGTAATAAAGAATATTGATTTAAAAAGTTTTTTCTAAATTTAATATAATTTGAACCAGTTTGAAATGTAATGGGAGCAATATATGACAAAAGTCCATTAGGTCGTAATAAATTAAATGCTTCTTCAATAAACATTACAGAAGAATCATATTTTCTTTCAAGATTTACATATTTAGAGGCAAAAAACTTTTTTTCGATATTACTATATATTTCTAATGGTAAATACGGAGGATTACCAATAATAATATCAAATCCTATAAATTTACCATCTTCATCTAATATTTCAGGAAACTCAAAACGCCACTCAAAAGAGTCTTTGTAGATAGCACTTGACTCTAGCTCTTTGATAGCTTCATATTTTTTGAGTAATATTTTTAGCTCTGCTTTTTGGCTCTTCTCTCTTATCTTCTCTTGTGCTTTGCTGAGTTCTAATCCATCACCAAAGAGTGATTTTTTGGTGCGATTTTTGTATAAAGTATCTTCTATATTTGATACTCTCCTAATAATTTCATTATTAAGCCCTCTAAAATCATATTTTTCAATATAGCCTTTGAGTTTTTTACCATTTCCATATAAAATTTCTCTAAACTTTTCAACTTCAGGGCTATTATATTCTAGCTTTTTACTAAAAGAGGCTTTTATCTCCTCTATTGTATCGGTAATACTCTTTTTAAGTTTTTTATTATCTGTCTCTTTATACTCTTTTACAGCTTTTTTGTATTTAGATATAAGCCTTTTGGGGAGTTTGGTATCGTTACTATTGGTTTGGGTGTCAAATCTACTAATTAGTGAGTTGCCTGTTTTGATATTTATATCTATATTAGGTAGCGTGGTTAGTTCGTTGTTTTCATTATAATAGCTAGATTTAAGTAGCTCTATCCATAGCCTAAGCCTTGTAATTTGTGTAGATTTAGAGTTAATATCTACACCAAAAAGTTGATTTTCTATGATATTACGCTTCTGCTCAAAGAGTATCTTTTGGAGTTTATGACTTTTTTTATCTGCTAATGTATAGCTTATCTCCTCGCTTGTGTGTTGGTTTATAAGATATAGTTCATCATTTTCAATCTCTAACCTATACTCACTATCAAAAATAAGTCCCAATTGTGACTTGATAAATAGTAGCTCATTGAGAGCTGATACCAAAAAGTGTCCACTACCTACAGCAGGGTCACATATCGTGATAGAATCTATGATACTATTTGCTTTGTTTATAAAACTCGTGTTGTGGTTATTTTTGTTAGAGTATCTCTCCAGAGATTTAAAATCATCAAATGTTGTATCAAATGAAGTAGCGAACTTATCTAACAGACTTTTGCGTATAGACTCACGACTCATATATTCGGTGATAAAGCTCGGAGTAAAAAAGCTACCATCTTTGTAGCCATTTAGCTTTTCAAAAATAAGCCCCAAAACGGCTGAATTGATAAGGTCTTTTCTTGTGTTACTCTTCTCTTTATCTCCTCCACTACCAAAATCATAAGTATCAAGAAAACCAAGCAGATATTCAAGGGATTTTATCTGTTTATTCGATTTATAGTTGGAGTTATTTTTTAGATTAGAGTTAGGTTTGATACTAAGTTCCAAATTATCTTTTAGGTTGCTAATTCGTAGATATTTTCTCTCTAGGGCTGTGACCTCAAAGAGTGAACTATTGATATAAGGGATATTTACAATATCTTTAATCATCACAGAGGCTCTATCGTTTATTGGTTTGGCTAATACCTCAAAAAATAGAGTATTAAGCACATCAAACCCCTCTATAGGGTCTGAATAGATAAGAAACTTCTTCATACTAGGGTCTATCTCTATAAGCTTACCTTCTAAAAGCTTCAAAAATAAGATACGATTGAGCCATGTAATATTAAGCTCCAAAGCAATATCAAAAAGCTTTTCATTATCATCTATCTCAAACTCACTTTCTAATTTAAGAATAGTATTTTCTAATAGACTCCCATTCTCTCTATTCTCTAGGCTTTTACGCCCTATGAGCTTTTGGCTTTTTACTTTGGTCTCTTCAAGTCCTATTATATGTAGTAGCTCGTGATAAAATTTCTTATTAAGTGTATTGGCATCATTGGCAAAGGAGAGTTTGAGTAGATTGGTAGGGCTTAGGAGTTTGTATAGCTTTTCATACTCTTTGTTTGTATTTATCTCTCTTATATCAAAATAGCTATATTTGATATTTTCAAGTAACTTTTCACTCTTATTTATCTTGATAAACTCATCATAGATTGATTTAGTACTATTATTATCTGTAGTAGAGTTTTTATCTTTATCATTAAATACTTTTTTGATACGAGGATTATCATAAAAAAGCCGACGAAACTCAATACTATCAAAAACAAACCACTCATAAGAGTTGGTAATGATAATATTAGTTATATCATCATTACCTATATCTTTTTCTCGCATATAATAGAGCATCGCTTCAGCTAGGGCTATTTTATTGAGATTATCCACCGTAGGCATTTGGCTTGTGTTATTGGTAGATTTATACTCTATAATCACTTTTAGCTTAGAGTTATCAATAATACCTGCATCAATCCTATTATGAGTATTTATCTCATATCTATCTTCGATATAGAGATTATCTTTTAGAAATTTATTAACGATATTTTTATTATGCTCTTCACTGCTATCATGGGAATTAATAGCCCCAATAAGTCTATTCAGACTCTCTTTAAACCCCTCTGTTTCATCTACTGTAAGTTTATATTTTTGATATGCTATTGAATGTAGTTTATAGTTATTTTTCATTGACCAACCTTAAAAGTTTGGATATTTGGTGGGTTGGGAAACCCACCCTACGAATTTTTTATTTTTAATATTATTTAATGAGAAATGATGCCATAATTATAGTAGATTTAAGGTAAAGTGAGACCCAATCGTCATTATTTTACTAATAAGATGGTAGTATATCGTATCTATAATTTAAAGGAAAAAAATGTTTCAACTCAAAAAAAAACTATTATTACTATTAACCCCACTAGCTATTTACGCAGGAAGTGCTGATGCTATCATCGAATGTAAATCAGGTTCAGGACGAACAACCCTTAACTTCTTAGACCAAGATATACAAGGAGCTTTTCAAGGAGGTAGTTTTACCATTGATAACGAGAGTATTAAATATCAGCCTCAATATGATGGAGAAAATGATAAATCATATCCATATTCGTGGATGAATGTCAATATGAAAGAGGGTGTTTATACTTTAGTGTATGACAATCACAAAGGAATTAGATTAAATTTTTATGCACTTCCTAAAAGTATGAAAGAGGTTAAAAAAGAAGGTTTTGAGAGCTATTATACATTTAATGCCATCATTGATAGAGAGACAACAGACCCACGAAAGAAAGAAACCACAAGTCGGCTAAATAAACAGATTTGGGTAGGTTGTACAATGCGTTATTCTATTTAGAATATCAGTCATAGGTTATTTATAGTTATCTCAAACTTTTATTATACACATAATGATTGACTATTGTTTAATTTTTGCTATACTTTCATCTATGAAAATAAAAACTAAATGTAGTATATGCCAAACTACGACAATAGAATTTATAAACGATGATATACTCTACCATCAATGCGAGAGTTGCGAATATATCTTTAAATCACCAAAATACTATAGAGATTTTGATACTCAAAAAGAGAGATATAATCTCCATCAAAATGAAGAAGAGAATGAGGGATATATTGCCTATTTTGAGAGATTTTTGAATTTTGTTTTGCCTCTTACTAAAAGTCCTCAAAAAGCTCTTGATTTTGGTTGTGGTGTGAGTTCTTTATTGTCAAAACTACTTTTGAAAAATGGTATAGAGTGTGATTATTATGACCCAATATATCATCCTGATAGAGAGTATAAAGATAAAAAATATGACCTTATAGTCTCTACTGAGGTTTTTGAGCATCTTCATAATCCTAATGAGGTATTTAGAGAGCTTCTTTCACTACTAGATAATAATGGTTATTTAGCGATACAGACAGAGTTTCACCCAAATAATTTGGAGAAGTTTAGTAAGTGGTACTATCATAAAGACCCTACTCATATAGTCTTTTTGAGAGCTAAAACTTTTGAGGTATTGGCTTCTAAATATGGTGGCAAGGTGATAGATAATAACAATAAAAATATGGTGGTAATACAAAAATGCAGATAGAACTTAAAACTGGTACGATGGATATAGAACTTAATGATAAACTAAATAGTTTGGTTGATTTTGGCTCTAGGATAAATAAAAAAAGAGGCTTTTTATTTGTCTCTAAGGTATTGGGTAAACATCTCCCTACAAAACCCTCACTTATGCGTAATACTTATCAAGAGTTAGCTAATCTTATACCCTTATCTAATGAACCAACACTTTTTATAGGTTTTGCAGAGACTGCAACGGCACTAGGGCAGGGTGTTTATGAGGAGGCGAACTTAAAAAATAGTTTTTATATTCACTCCACACGATTTCAGACATCTGATGATGTTTTTTTCTCTTTTTTTGAAGAGCATTGTCACGCACCAAGTCATATATTTTATACACCCAAAGATAAGAAGCTACAAGATATGTTATACGATATTACAAGAGTAGTATTGATAGATGATGAGGTATCTACAGGAAATACAGCTAATAATCTCGTGCAACAGCTTCAAAAGGTATTGCCAAAAGTGGATAAATATTATCTCTTAACTATTCTTAATTGGACTAAGAGAGAGTATGATAGTTTTGAGTATCTTTCACTCTATAGAGGAGATTTTGATTTTAGTCCTAGAGAGATGGATTTTGATAGTGTAGTAGTATCAGAACCAAAAGAGGTGAAAGACCTTGATAAGATAATCCCTTATAATTTTGCTAGATATGGGACACAGAAGCTAGATTTAGATTTGGCTCAATATGTAGATATAAAATCACTGAAAGATAAAAAGGTATTGGTTCTAGGCACGGCTGAGTTTATGTATCCACCTTATCTATTGGCGAAATATTTGGAAGAAAATAAGATAGATGTATATTTTCAAGCTACCACAAGAAGTCCTGTTAATATAGATAGAGCGATTACATCAAAGCTACAATTTGAAGATAATTATTTTGAGAAGATAGATAACTTTTTATATAATGTCATAGATAGAGAGTATGATAAGGTATTTTTGTGTTATGAGACCACCTCTTTGCCACAAGGGTTTGATTTAAAGTATAAATTAGAAGAGTGGTTTGATGTTGAAGAGCTGTTTTTTGATATAATTGAGCAAAAGGATTAAGATGAAAAAGATAGTTGTTATAATCTCTATATTAGTATCAATTCTCAATGCAGAGATAAACCCTCAAGAAGAGAACTTTAGAGAGGTAATAAGTGAGGTTATGAAAAAAGATTTTGAGATAGTTTTTGACCCTATGCTCAAAATGGTCTATGGAGTAGAATATGCCAAAAGGATGAGAATAGGGCTTCAAAATCTCTACAATAACTACTACAATCAGATAGATAAAATTAAAACCCTAGTAGATAGAGATAAATTTGAAAAAGAGTATCAAGAGGATAGAGATAGATTTATCAAAAATCATCTCCAAAAGGTAGCCTCTATCCAATATAAAATAAATCCACATATCAAAAACAATGGTATAGCAAAATATAATCTCCCCAAACCTATAGTAAACCAAGAGATAGGTATATACACTACCATTAGAGCAATATTTTATCTTATTCCCAAAAGAAAAATTGGAGAAGTTGTAGAGCTGTTAAAAACTTCATAACTCACCTAAAACTCAAATCCTCCACCCTCTCCTTTGCTCATGCTATCATAGACGGCTTTTATATAGCCATCTCTAATTTCACAATCAAGGAGTTTTTCACAGCTCATACAACTTTTGGTATGTCTGCTTTTTTGACACTCCTCTAGCTCTACTTTTTTCTCTATAAGAGCTAGTTTCCACTCATCCAAAGCTATTTCTTCTTCTATGTCCATTATTTACTTAGTCCATAAGCTTCTCTAAGGCTCTCTATCTCATAAATTGAACCAAAGAAACAAGGGCTTGTGTCGTGTGGGTGGCTAGGGATTAGCTCCATTAGTCTATTACCGTTGGCATCTACAGCCTCACCTCCTGCTTGTTCATAGATAAATGCAAAAGGGATAACCTCAAAGAGTTGTCTAAGTTTTCCATCAGGCTTATCACTAGTGGCAGGATAAGAGAATAGTCCTCCACCTTTGAGCAATATTTGATGTAAGTCAGGCACCATTCCACCAGAATATCGTAATCTATAACCCTCACCAAAGAGTCCATCTATGAAGCTTTTGTGCATTGGAGACCAGTTTTGTTGTGTGCCTCCTGATGCGTTAAGTTTGCCTTTTGGTTTGAGTGAGATTTGAGACACAAATTTAAACTCATCACCCATAGCACGATATAGAGATGGTTTTTCATCTTTAATAGCTATTACAAGCTCAATTCTTGGACCATAGACTACATAAGCAGAAGCTACAAGGTTAGATGCTCTAAGTTCGCCTCTATATATTCCAAAAATAGACCCAACAGAGAGATTGACATCTACAAGGCTTGAGCCATCAAGTGGGTCATAGCATACTGTATATTCTCCATCTTTATTAAGCTCCAATACTCCCTCTTTCTCTTCACTTACTAGATTTTTGACAATGCTCACAGAAGCAAAGGCTTTTTCTATAATAATATCTGATTGTACATCAAGTTTAAGTTGCTCTTCTCCTGATGAGTTTTCGCTATCACTATATCCTAAGTCTGCACTCTTTATAGCTTTGTCTATATCAAAAGCTATCTCTTTTATTTTTCTAAAAATTGTCTGCATTTTCTCTCCTTGGAATTATAATTATCGGAGTAGGGATACCCCGACCTACACGGCTTTTGCGTTGTTATCTATCCACTCTATTATCTGCGTAATGTTATTTAAGTCTAATATCTCTATATCTGATGGGATAGAGTAGTTACCTATATCTACACTCTCATCTATAGCTATCGCTTCACTACACTCAAAATAGCTCTCCTCTATTGTGTTTCTAAATATCGCTATTCGTGGTAAAGGAAGAGTTTTAAGCCCCTCAACAAGCATAATATCAAAATCACTTACCATAGAGATAATATCATCAAGGCTCTTCTCTCTTTGTGAAAAGTATGTCGTGCGAGTGGGTGAAGTGATGACCACTTCTGCACCTGTTTGAGTAAATTTATAACTATCTTTACCCTCTGTATCAAATTGTGCTTTATCTTTGGGGTCATTTTTGATAATAGCTACTTTTTGAGTCTCTATCAAAATCTTAGCTACCTTCTCCACGAGTGTAGTTTTGCCACTATTAGATGGTCCTGTAAATGCTATTGCTACTCTTCTATTCAACTCTTACACCTCTATTTTTTATGTGATTATACATAAACCTTTATTGAAGTTATGTTAAAATCTATCTCAATTAAAGGAGTCTTTATGGTTCGTCTCTCTCTTGTGGTGCTTATGGCTATATTATTACTAGGATGTAGCAAAGCAGAAAAAAATTTAATGGCTCACTATAAAAAAAATCTAAAATACAATAAACATCTCCAAAAAACAGAAAAACTACAACTATATCAAGGTAATATAACCAAAGCGATGCTCACAGCTACATATCTTTATAATCCAGATACTCCCAAAGCAGATGAGCAGTTTATCATAGGTCTGCACCTAAGTGATGAGGTAGATGAAGATGATAATAGCAGTAGCTATCTACTTACACTAAATGGTAAAAAAGCCAATAAAGTAGAGACTCTTGATAACAATGATACAAGACTCAAAGATATATCATTTGTCACAGAGTGGGGGAGTTATTATATAGCTTCATTTCCTCATACAAAGAGCAAAAGGTTTAATTTAGAGTTTGATAGTGCATTATATGGTAAAGGGAAATTAGAGTTTGCTAAAGTGGGTAAATATATTTTTACTAAAGAGAGTTTTTGATATAATTAATAAAAAATTGGAGAGTATTGATGAAAACTGTAGAGCTTAAGATAGATGATAATAATTTTGAAATTTTTAGAACACTTATTGATAATCTAAAAGATGGAATTATAAAAAGCTTTGAGATAAAAGATACAATAGAAGAGGTATCAGATAAAGAGCAAATATATTATGAAAACCTTCTATCAAATATGACTAAAGAGGATAGAGAAGTATCATCTATAGATACTATTGAAATATGAAATTAGAGATAGAGTATCTAAAAAAATCAGAAAAGTTTTTTCTTAAGAATAATAATATTTTATCAAAAGTAGATAGTACAAATCTTATAATAAAGGCTGTTAAAAAGTTAATTTTAAAAGAAAATATAAATATAGATATTAAAAAACTAAAGGGTAATTTAAGTCGTTATCATAGAATAAGACAAGGTAAAGTTAGAATCTTATTTGAACTTATCAATAATAAAATAATTATCAAAGCAATAGTTATGGATATTGATTTTAGAGGCGATGTATATTAACTATATGAAAACAATAACCCAAACATACACAAATACATATCAGATAAATCGCTCCAAATTTATAGCATATCTCACACCTATAAATGAGTTTAAATCTCTTCAAAAAAAGCTTAAACTAGAAAATCCAAAAGCCAATCATATAGTGTATGCTTTAAGAGAACTCAATGAGTATGAGCAGATAGTAGAAAATAGCTCTGATGATGGAGAGCCAAAAGGGTGTGCAGGAGTCCCAACTCTTAATGTACTTAGAGGTAGAGAGATTATAAATGTAGCCGTGCTTATCGTGAGGTACTTTGGAGGGATTAAGCTAGGAACTGGTGGAATGGCAAGGGCTTATGGTAGTGCAACTAAAGAGGTGATAGATATAGCCTTATTGTGTAAATATCAAAAGATAGTAGAGTATAAATTTGATACATCGTATAGTCAAGTAGATAAGACACTTTATTTACTGAAACAACTTAATATTACATCTTTTGAGAGAGATTTTGGAATAGATGGGGTAGGGTGGATAGTAAGAGGCGATGAGGTGAGTTTGGAGAAATTAAAGGGAATTGTGTAGGTTCTATTTTAGCGAACAGATATAAGGACAGATATTGAATTTGCCCTTATAAACTATTTACTTCCTAAACCTATCTGTCTTAGACGGTGTAGTAAGTGTTTTTATAAGAGGGAATATTCTACTCTTTACTCCTAGCTTGTTGAGGTAGATTACATAGTTTGCTAGTACCTTTTTACCATACTCTCTAGCCTCAGCATTTTTCATCATCTCCATACTCATATATGGTTCATAAGGACCTCTTCTAAAGTTTTTCTTCTTCATTATATGTCTTTTTGTAAATCCTATACCACCATTATAAGCATAAGCTACAAAAAGAGGATGTTTGAGATATTTATTAAGATAATTTAAGTGATAATCAGCATACTCTATTGCTTTATATGGATTAAACATATCGTCTAAATCTATCCTCTGACCTTTCTCTTTGGCTATATGTTTTATCAAAAATGGCATAAACTGCATCATACCTAGTGCAAATGACCTCGAAACAGATGCAGGAACAAAACGACTCTCTTGTCTAGCAATAGCATATATAAGTGCTTGTCTCTTTTTTGGCATTCTTCTCATCACTTTTCTATATGGCATAGGAAAATATGATTTACTATAGTCACTCGCTCTTGCTTTGAGGTATGTATAGACTCCTATACACTCCTGAGAACGGTGTTTATTAGCAAGTTTATCCAAATCACAACCAGAGTTCATCTCTCGTTTTACTTTTGCCCAATCTATAGGGTCTTTTATATCAAATCCTCTTGTTTTACTCTTATATATAGAATTAGTTATCGTTTTTGGGTATCTTCTTTTGAGTGTATCTGCTGCCATAAGGGTATAGATATTTATATGTAAGCTTTTTCGTAAAAGTTTGAGATATTTCCTATTTTTGGTACTCATATAGAGCCAAAAAAGAGATTTATCTACATCATAAGGCTTGATATATCCTTTTCTTGATTTTAGAAAATACCTAATAGCTTGTGACCTCTGTCCTCTTTTAAGCAAAGAGAGACCTTTTTTAAAATTTTTATGAGCACTGACCCTAGAACGCCAATTATTCTCTAGCCTTAGTTGATATCCTCTTTTGGCTGTTTTAGGTAATTTTCTTTTGGAGAGTTTTATACTTTTTTTAGTTTTTGCTCTGTAGGCTACACGGAGTTTTTTATTAAGCCTACTTGCTTGATGTATAATTTTTTTTGCCTCTTTTTTGGTTGTCCTCTTCTGAGTCAAAAAACGCCAAATATAGTAATCTTTCTCTATACTCATAGGCATTCTGCTTACTTTAGAGAAGCTAAATGTTTTAGTATATCCCAAAGAAGAGGAGAGTATAAATAATAAAATAGCAAATAGAATATTTCTCATAATTTTATCTAAACAAAATGGTAGCGATAAGACCATCAACGATTTGCAGACCAATTACTACAACCACAGGAGATAAATCAATACCAGAAAATATAACAAAAGGCATCTTCTCTCGCACAAAATCAAGAGGAGGACGGCTTAGTTTATCAAGTGTAACGGCTATTTTGTTATTCCTATCGTGAGGGATAAATGTCAAAAGTGAACCGATAATAATCACCCAAACATATATAGTTATAGTCGTATGAATAATATAATAGATAAGTCCTATCATGATGCTACCTCCAAAAGGTATGATTTGATAAACGGATAAACTTCCGAAAGCTCAGGGCCATTTGGTAATCCTGTAATAAGAAGTCGTAGAGGCTTAAATAGATTTTTACCTTTGAGTCCACTTCGTTCCATAATATAAGCTTTAAACTCATTAAACTCATCTATCATTGGAGCATCTGCTATAATTTTCTCCATTATACGCATCTGCTCACCCCACTCACCCTCAAAATCTTTGGGTGTAAATATCGGACGAATTTTCGCCTCTAGCTCTTTAGTGGTGCTTACCTCTTCAAGATAAATCTTTGCTAATTTTCCTATATTTTCATCTGCAAATCCAAAAAGAGTAGAGAGAAGCTTATCATCCATCAGTTTAAGGTGTTCTCTATTGATAAAACGGAGCTTATCTATATCAAACTTCGCAGCTGATTTGGATAGAGTTGATATATCAAACCACTCTATCGCCTCAGGCAAAGTAAATATCTCTTTGGGTGCTTTAGAGTTACCTAGAAGCAGAAGATAATTGATAATCGCATCAGGCACAAATCCCTCTTCAAACATCCACTTAACAGAACTAGCATCATCTCTTTTGCTCATCTTTTTACCATCTGTGTTGAGGATAATAGGCAAGTGAGCATACGAAGTATCAGCCTGATAATCTAGAAGATTTTTGATATGTTTTTGTCGTGGAGTATTGGATAAATGGTCTTCACCTCGTATAATAAAATCAACCCCACTAAGCATATCATCACAAGCACAAGCAAAATTATAAGTAGGAGAGCCATCTTCACGCAAGATTACAAAACTATCTACCTCATTGGGTGCTGTTTTTATATCTCCCTTGATAAGGTCGTGATTGATAATATCCTCTGTAGGCTTCTTAACACGCACTACAAAAGGAGTGCCATCTTCTTTTAATTTGGTATATTCAGACCTATCAACATCATGACATCGTCCACTATATCTATAAGCTATTTTATTTTTTTTAGCATTTTCTCTATCACCTGCCAAATCCTCAGGAGAACATACACATACAAAAGCTCTATTCTCTTCTAACAGTCGTATAGCCAAAGTCTGGTGCATGTGGAGATGTTCGCTCTGATGAAATACGCTCTCATGAGGCAGTGCAAACTTCTCTAAAATCTGCATAATTTCAGTATCTTTTCCCTCGATATTACGAGCTTGGTCTGTATCTTCTATTCTTACAATAAAACTCTCATCTCGTTGTTTGGCAACAAGATAGTTGAGTATAGCAACACGCAGGTTACCTATGTGCATATCACCTGTAGGTGAGGGTGCAAATCTTAGCATAATTGACTCCAATATCATTAATTTAATATAAACATAATTATAGGGGTTTTTACTGAAACTTATATAAGACCTTAGACAATCACAATCTCATAAGTGGTAGTAGTAACCAAAGCTTTACTAGAATGCACAGAGCCGTTACGGTTAGTTTTACTTAGTTCATCTCGTAGTTGGTCTATCTCTTTTTGCATACAATTTATCTGCTCTTTGAGTTGCAAAATTATATCCACCCCTGCTAAATTTACTCCCATTTGACGAGTAAGCCGTAATATAAGCTTCATTCTATCTATATTTCGTTGAGAGTAGAGACGCATTCGCCCTTGGGTGCGTGATGGTTCAACTAGCCCCTCTCTCTCATATTGTCGCAGGGTTTGAGGGTGAATATCTAGCATTGTGGCTACTACAGATATGAGATAAACGGGTTCGTCGTAACTGTGCATAATAGTACCTTTTTTCTTTTATAGTTTCTGCTCTAAAAGTATTCTAAACTCTTCATCTAGGCTATCTACATCAGGTAAAACTATATTAGCTACTAGATACAAATCTCCTGTAAGAGCTGTCTTTCTATCTGCTACACCTTTACCTTTTAGACGAAACTTTTGTCCATTTTTAGTATTTTTAGGTATTTTTAGAGATACCTCTTTTTCAGGTGTCTCTATAGCTATTTTACCTCCAAAGAGTGCATCTTTAAGAGGTACGGCAAAGGTCTTATATAGATTATCACCATCTCTTTTGTACTCATCTGATGCTTCTATCTCTACTTTTAGGAGTAAGTCTCCTACTCTACCTTGATGAGATTGTCCTTTGCCTCGTACTCGCATAGTCTCACCACTCTTAATCCCAGCAGGAATTTTTATATCAAAACTCACTCCATTGGCTGAAATATTTTGTTTACCACCTTTAATAGAAAGCAAAAATGGAATAGTAACTTGTGCTTGGCTATCAAGATTAATTTCTCTAGCTCCACCAAATCCTCCATGACCACCACCACCGAAGCCACCTCCTCCACCAAACATACCACGAAGTATCTCATCCAAATCTACTCCACCACCTTGTCCTTGTGCAAAATCATGAAAATTTTGACCTCCGAACATCTGGTCTCCATGTCGGTCATATTGTGCTTTTTTCTCTTTGTCTGAGAGGACTTCATACGCAGCATTTATCTCTTTGAACTTATCTACGGCACTCTCATCTTTATTTATATCAGGGTGATATTTCCTAGCTAGTTTTCGGTATGATTTCTTAATCTCATCAGCAGAAGCGTTTTCACTAACGCTAAGTGTTTCATATAAACTTTTTGACATGGTATTCCTAAGTAATAGTATATTTTTAATTAATAGTGTGAATTATATCAAAAAAGTTTAGTCTATGTCAATCAAGGTTAAAGCTTATAAAATAAATTTTTATGTTAAACTATTTTTATTAAACTAAAATGGAATAAAAATGAGACTCAAAAAACTATAT
Source organism: Sulfurovum sp. (assembly GCA_045267865.1). Classification (GTDB taxonomy): domain Bacteria; phylum Campylobacterota; class Campylobacteria; order Campylobacterales; family Sulfurovaceae; genus Sulfurovum. The sequence goes on from JASFZJ010000009.1 coordinate 29,653, forward strand.
ATACACAACTACAAAAGCTTTTATGATACCACCATAGAACTAGGTAAATTTAATATTATTGTAGGTGAGAATAATAGTGGTAAAAGTAATATTATTGATGTTTTGGAGTTTATTGATATTGCTATGAGTAAAGATATTGAGAGAGCTATTAGTGATAAAGGTGGTTATGATAATCTCAAAAACTATCGAACGGATGAAGAGAAGATTATTATTAGAGCTACTTTTGAAAACTCTATGATAAAAAGCACTTTTTTAGGAGATAAACATATTAATGCTATTGTTCAAGGAGAAGGAGAATATACTCTATCATTCTCTTTTACAAAAAAATCTATATTATTTTCCATTTATCTTGATATGGATTTTAGAATAATAAAGGGTAGAGGTACGGATAAGGAATTAATTGAAAGAGTTTTCAAATTTGAAAATAATGAACATATAAAAAAACTTAAAGCTAATAGTGTAAAATTTATTATTTCAAATAGGAGAACTTTTAATAATAGTGATAAAACGAGTAAACTTTATATTTATAAAACAATTAATAGAAAATTTATAGAAGAAAACTTATCTGAAATTCTTCACTTTATAGATATATCAAAAGATGAAAACTTAAATATTAAAATACATAATTCTAAATATATATCTACCTATTATTTCAATATAGAAATAATAAAAGATAAATCAGATAAAGATAGTACCTCAATATTAAAAAAAGATGGCTCAAATTTAGGGAAAAATCTATCTACTTATTTAAGTAAAACAACTTTATTTGATATTGTATCAAACTCTCTTATTACTACAGTTAATGAGATAGATGGAATTAATATACATCAAATTGCAGATAACTATATTATCACTTTTATAGAAGGAGATAGAGAGATAAGTATTAATAAGGTCTCAGATGGAACAGTTAATTTATTAGCAACAATAACAGCTTTAAATCAACCGATAAATAAAGGTTCTTTATTAGTATTTGAAGAGCCTGAAAGACATTTACACCTAAAAGCTGTCAATTATCTACTAGACTCATTTAGAGCTAGTGAAAATCAGATTATTATTACTACACACTCTACAGAGATACTAAAAGATGCAAATTTAGAAGAGATTATATTTATATATCGTGATAGTGATGGAGATACACAATCTCTCAAAGCTACTGATATTCCAGACCTAGAGGGCAAAATGAAACGATTAGGATATGATAGACCTTTGTCCTTAGATGAGCTAATCGCTGATAATATCATAGGTGACTTCCGATGAGAGAAAGTAAAGGAAAAAGGAAAAATAGAAGTCCATTAGCTTTAAAGTATAAAGATACTATTTTACTCATTGTTGAAAATAGTGAAGTAGCATTTTTCAACAGATACTTTAGAGAGTATTTACAAACCAATCATCAAATCAGTATCAAATGTGAACCATCAGGAAGCTCAAATAAATGTAATATTCTTAATTTTAGAAAGATGGAGAATAGAATTAATATAGCATTAGAAGATGATGGATATAAATCTGTATTTTTAATGCTAGATTTAAAGACAAATTGTAGTAATACAGGTAGAAACCATACCTGTTTGGTGAAGCTTAAAAAGGAGTATCAACACAAATACGAAATTAGAAAAGATTTAAAAGATAGATTTATCTTCTTTGTAGTCTGCAATGAGATTGAAAGTTGGTTTTTGACTATTGATAGAGATACTAATAATATAAGTGAAAATCACAAACAAGATTTGAAGGAATTTTTAAATGTGAGTAGCGAAAAACAGATTGTAGAGAAGATGATAAAAGAGCTAAAAGCCCAAAATTATTCTCTCAACTTCTCTCATAACCACTCCTTAAATTATTTTATAAAAAAGCTTCAAGAGGCTTAAAACCTCTTATCACGAATACTCATCTGTTTACTATCTTCATCGAGATATATATCAAATAGGTCTATTTCATTTATTAAAACACTTAGTTTTTTATATCCATAATTAATAGGTGAAAATGAAGTAGAGTTGTTTATATATTGTCCTATACTCGCTAGGTTTGCCCAACCGTCTTCGTCCATTGTCTGCTCTAGGGCTGTTCTTAATAGATTGACTAGCCAAGTATCTTGACGCATCTCTTTACCTAATTTTTTGAGAGATGCTTGATGGGTTTCAATTACCTCTATACTCTCTTTCTTCTCTACCTTTTCTACTCTCTCAATAACTGGTTTATCCTCTTTCATCAACTGCTCTGTAAAGATAAACTGTGAACATGCCACCATAAATGGTTTAGGAGTTTTTCTCTCTCCAAAACCATATACTTTAATTCCCTCATTTTGTACACGCATCACTACAGGAGTAAAATCACTATCACTTGTGGCAAATGCAAACGCATCTATCTTTTTGGTATGTAGTAAATCTATAGCATCAATTGTCATCAAAATATCTGTGGCATTTTTATTTTTGGAGTAATCAAACTGTTGAATAGGCTTGATAGCAAACTCCAAAAGCTTCTCTTCCCAGTTTTTGAGATTATCTTTTGTCCAGTTGCCATACGCTTGACGAATATTGACTATCCCGTACTTACTAAGCTCATTGATAATCCCCTCAATTGAGCGATGAGAGATATTATCACAATCTATAAATAAAGCAATATGCTGTTCATCTTTTCTATACATCGAGTTTAAAAGTACCTAGATAATTTCTGATACCTCTTCCTGATTTGACCCACGCATCTATCCCACCTTTGAGGTTTGAGACATTAGAAAAACCCAAATCTTGTAGAGTTTTTGCTCCTAAAAGTCCTCTAGCCCCTTTGAGACAATAACATACTACTTGATGGTCACTCAAATCTACTAGTTTTCCATCAACTGCAAACTCTAACTTTCCTCTAGGAATAGTAAAGACATTATCAGCAGGTATCACACCAGAAGCAAATTCATCAAGCTCTCTAACATCAATAAGTACCATAGTTTCAAGGTCAATATCCTCGACATTCATCTCTTCTATCTCCTCCTTTGCTTTTTTAAGTAACTCTTTAACCTTACCTTTAAGCCTACCTATATCACATCTTTTATAGTATTTTTTGAGTTTATCATTTTTGTTCATTTTCTCTCCTTTTTGATATATTTTAATATATTTTATCGTAATTGATATTAGACTTCTTGTAAAAGTCTATAAAAATATATCTAATAATTTCATTGAGAACTTAGATTATAAAAAATATAAGCTAATAAGTATAATGGTTCCCTTTGTCAAGACCATAAAAAACTAATTCAAAAACCTCAATACAAAAACCCAAACAACCAAAGGGGGATTTTTTTATCTCCTCCTACTTCAAAAACAAATCTCTCATCTATCAAAAAATCTCCTTTTTCTATATAATGGACAGTATATGCAGACGATAACATACTCACAAAATATGTCTCACGGATAGTTCCTATCTCACTATTGACAGACAAAGCAGGAAATAAATTTGTATTGGCAAGGTATAGTTTATCTGGTTTGCGAATAGACTTAAACCTCTTTGCTTCGTGTGATATATGATGTATCAGTTCGGCTTTTGGAGTTATATATCTCATCATATAGGTATCTCTTATATATCGGAAGCGTTTGGTTCTATTTGACGGTGCATTAAAATGCACCCTTGTATTATACAAATAAGAGAAATAGGAGTTCTTTCATTTATCAAGTAAGTAAAAACTCTTCCAAACTTAAAATATTCAAATCTGATATTTTAGACAACTGTTTATCGTTAGAAATCAAAGTAGCACCACTTATTAAAGCTGTTGCACAAATGATACTATCAGGTAATTTGATACCATAACTTTTTCTAATTTCAATAGTCATCTCTTTAATATCTTCTGTAATATTGAAAATAGTAAAATAACTCAAAAGTCTTTTTATATTTTGATGTTCTTCCACTCATCTCTCATCTTCTTTTGATACTCTAATCCATCTATATTGTTAAAGCTCTCTACCTTAAAAGAGGAGAAGTCTAACCCCTCCTGTGCGATATTTGAGTGAGATTTCAATCTTTTTTTAGTATATGAAACAATCTCTAAACCATCATTTTTAAAACTACTTAAAAGCCATAATATTTTTTCAGATAAATTTTCATTTGAAATATTTATTGTTAATTGCATAATAAACTCCTTTTTAAACAATTATAACAAAATAAATTTAATTTGTTATATAAATATGGATGAATTGTATGTCGGTGCATTAAAATGACACCCTACATTGTTTTGAATATACAAGCTGAATGGTTTTGATATATTGTATTTGAAAATATATTATTATTTTTGATTTTGCTTTGATGATGGAAATAAAATTTATAAATATGTTTGGGTTTTATTTAATTTTTATCTATTTTTTGTATAATTTATAAAAAGGAGATAATGATGCAAACATCACTAAATCTTGGTAAAATTGATATTTATGATGCAGAAGTAGCTTTATTTATACAAAATAAGAGTGTTGATGAAATCAAATCACTATTTATCAATCTTATCAAAAAAAATATCTCTACAAAAAAGCACCCATTAGATGATTTAGATAGCAGACTCAAAAGTCTAAAAGTCATCAATCCTCAAAGAGGAAAGAGAGTAAGAGAAGCCTTGGATTCACTTAATGAAAAGTTAGAATCCATCAAAAGTATCAATATAGATGAAGCCAAAGATAATTATTTTAAAGAGAAGTTTGCTTTATGAGTATCAAAATATATATTGATACAAATATCTATCTCAACTCAATTTTAAATAGAGATGAGAAAATATCTCAAAAGGTATTGAGTTTTTTAAGTGAGGTAGATGTTGAGTTATATCTCAATGATTTATCTATCATAAACATTCACTATATTATCCGAAAACATTTTGATAGAGAATATATAAAAAATGAATTAAAAACGATACAAAATAAACAAAATCTTGTCTCTATTGATAAAGAGATTATAGAAGATGCACTAGATAGTGCATTCAAAGATTTTGAAGATGGGGTACAATATTATTGTGCCAAACGCGTAAATGCAGAATTGATTATCACCGATAATATCAAAGATTATAAGCACTCTGATATTAGAGTCATTTCGGCTATAGATTTTTATGATGAGTTTGTGAAATAGAAGTAGGTTTAAGTATCTCCTCAAGAGTATAGCTTTTATAAAGGATATCTTCATAATTATTTTTAAGTTGTTTAATCTTATCGCTGTCTTCTGTAATTTTAATCGAATGAATCCTATCTTGGGTACTTTTATAAACAGCTGTTGTTCCTAAATTACTATACATAAAATCAAAACTATTTAGTGATGGAATATCTTTTCTATAAACTATTTTTACTTCACTTGTTTCACTTAATATTTTTAGTTCATCTTGAATATAAATTGTTAAATCATCTATTTTATTTATGATAAAAATTCTAACAATATTTAGTTTCTTAAAATGTAATTTACTAAAATGACTCTCTTTTAAAAAACGGCTATCAATTGTATCTAAAGGAAAAACTATGATACATTTTTCTTCTTCTTTTGATAGACTTTCAAAAAATATTTTTTGAATTCTATCTCTTTTATTGATAAAATAATTTTGCCTATTTACGACTTTATTTGCCATAATTCCAAATACTTCAATTTCATGATGAAAAATATTTGAAAAAGTATCTTCTTGCATTTTTGAACCTAAAGCAGATTTTATTTTTTTACTAAACAGAACTAGTTCTCCGATTTTTTTGTTTAATTTTTGCATATAATTTTTTTTAGAAACAGTAAATAGACTTTCTCTTGCTTCATCTAGTGTAAGTGTCTCTAATTCATTAATATGTAAGGAGAGGTCATCTTTTTGAGACTCTTCAAGCATTTTTGTTGTTAATAATGATTTGGTTGATTTAATTAAGCCTGTATTATATGCTTTGCCTAAAAATATACCATACAAATGATTTTCATGTGTAATACCTTGAGTTTTCATATAATGCATATTTAATCTTTCAAATTTACTTTCTGCAACAATATAAAAATAATTTTCAATTTTTTCTAGCGTACCTTGATAATCTTGATAATATATATCTATATCAGGTGAAGAGAGTACAATATTATATTTACCATCAGAACGCCTATCATTTATAGAAAGATTGAAATAATTTATTTCTTTAATTCTAGTATCAAAGTAGTAAATAAAACGATAATCTAAAAATGTTTCAGTTCTTTTTCTCTTTAAGTATTCATGAATTTTTTGCTTAAAAAATTCAATAGGTAGTGTAAAAAATTCTTTCTCTGTAAACAGTCTTTTACCATCAGGATATGTATCTGTACTTAATGGATATTCTCCATAATAGAATGCTTTTGGTGAGTTAATATTATTATCTAACCAATTGTTAATTGTTTTAAGACGGTTAGCTCTTTTTTGTGATGCTCCTTTATCCTAAATATTAGGGTTAGAGAGAAGTTTACATAACTCTGTTCGGCTCTCATTACAAATAAGAGTAAAAATAGCATCTATCTTATATTTAAAGTAGGCTGTAGAAAAACCTTAGAAACTACAACCAAAAGCATCCCCACGTTTTAGATATAAGAAAATTTAACATATAAAAATACTGTAAGTAAAAAAAT
>JASFZJ010000010.1:0-7584 GCA_045267865.1 Sulfurovum sp.
GGCTATGGCTATGGATATGGCTATGGCTATGGCTATGGCTATGGCTATGGATATGGCTATGGCTATGGCTATGGATATGGCTATGGATATGGCTATGGCTATGGATATGGCTATGGCTAGGGATATGGCTAGGGATATGGCTAGGGATATGGCTAGGGATATGGCTATGGATATGGCTATGGATATGGCTATGGATATGGCTAGGGCTAGGGATATGGCTATGGCTATGGATATGGATATGGATATGGATATGGCTATAGATATGGCTAGGGCTAGGGCTAGGGGGAATAGTGATGAGGTGAAAAATCTCTCTTTTGCTTCTGTACTTTTTTCTCTCTATGCTTCTGCCAAACTTTTTGCAAAAGAGATAGATATGGATATTTCTATCTCTAAAGAGGAGTATCAAGAGTTATATAATCAACTCTCATCTAATCCTATCAAATACTTTGAAAACAGAGGTCATACTTTAGATAATAAACGAAAAGCAGAGATAGAAGAACTTTTTAAGAAGAGTTATCTACTTCCTACTATGAAATATACTTTAAAAAATACAAAGTATGAAGAGTTTGATGCAGATAAAGCTTTAGGAGATTTTCATCAGATGATTAAGGAGTTTATAGCAGAGAATAAAAGAGAAGAAACTATGGAATAAAAGAGATTGTGAGCTTTAAATAAATATCACCCACGAGATATAAATCCATAAGAGTAAGAGATATTATCTCTTACCATAAATAAGTAGCTTGAAAAATTTTGCTCCCCATACTACAAATAACAAAATTAAAAGAGATATAGAGATGTTGAAGAAGATTATAATATCATATCCAAAACTTGCTACTATTGATACGATTATTCTACTAAATACTACAAGTTGTGTAGAGTAAAATAGTATTTTTGTCAATCTATCTGCTTCCATTCTTGCACCAGAGTGACCCAATGTTACTCTAGTTCCAAATCCTATTAACATTGTAAATACAAATCCTAAAACAATAACATGTACATCTAGTGCCATAAAATACATACCACTTACCATAGATATAAAATTACTCAATGCACCCAATAAAAACCCAATAGGAACCCAATATAATGATGTGTGAAGTATCCATACCATAGGGTTGGGGTGAGGAAACTGTAACTTCCATCTCAAAAGCTCTCTAGCCACTAAAATAGCTATAATAATATCTACTATAAAAGAGAGATTGGTATAGATACCCTCTAGTAGAATATGAGCTACCAATAGTCCAAATATAATCTTAAGTAGTCTCTTATCAGGTGCTACAGTAGAGTGAGAGAAGAATGGTACCATTCTTTGGGCTACACTAAATGTGACTAAAAATAGATATAAATATATAGATACCTCAATAGATAATCCCATTAGAGGTGAATAAAATAGTCCTGATACTATAAATATAAGATGAGATAAGAGTCCAAAACTCATAGCTAAAAGTATCCAAAATATATCTACTTTATCTTCTAGTTCTGTTGTATCATAGATATTTTTTAGTACCAATATACCCATAAAATGCCCTACAAAAAGCAAAACCATACCAAATCCAGAGAATACAGGACTCACCAAACTACCCAATAGAAAAAGAATAGATGAGAGATAAAATAGACTAAATATACGCATATATATAGGTTTGGGGATAGCTGGTGTGGATGTAAATCTAGGAAATGTAGTAAACAAAAATGCAAAAAAAGCAGGTGTAAACAAAAGATATATAATACCATAGATATGAAACCCAGATGCATCAATCGCAAGGTGGATGATATTGTTATAAGAGAGTAAAAAGATAACCATAGTTATTATAGCATTTATAAATGCTAATACAAAAAATGGTTGATGTGGCTGAGAGAAGAAGTAGTTTTTTTGTGAATCTTCACTAAATTGCAAGTGCATTAGTAGTACCTTTTTTAATATTATACCAAAAAAGAGAAAAATTTTTAATTAACTATTCGATATCAGCTGTTTAGCTCTTCATATATATAGATTGAGATGGGAATGCGAAGCTAGAGTTATTATCTTCTACTATTTTCATTACTTGGAGATATACATCCTCTTTTATATCCATATACCTCGACCAGTTGGCTGTATTACTAAAGGCATAGATAAAGATATCTAGTGAGGAGTCTCCAAATTTATCAAAATTGACTAATAGAGTATCTTTAGTAGATATATCTTTATGATTTTTAAGCATATATTTAATCTCTTGAACGATAGTATTTACCTGCTCTCCTGTAGTGCTGTAAGTGAGTCCTATAGAGAGTTTTATCCGTCTTATTCCTCGTCGTGAGAAGTTCTCTATATGAGAGTTGGATACTATTTGGTTTGGTACTGTTATGAGCGACTTTTGAAATGAACGGATTTTGGTAGTTCGCATACCTATATCTTCTACTACTCCCTCTACTCCACCCACTTTTATCCACTCACCTATACGGATAGATTTGTCTGCTAAGAGTGCAAATGAACCAAATAGATTGGCTGCTGTATCCTTTGCTGCGAGGGCAAATGCCAAACCACCAAGCCCCAGTGAGGCTACCAAAGCTGTGACATTTATCCCCCATACTTGAAGCATAGCACCTAGTCCTACACCTACTACTACCACTTTGGATATGGTGAGGATAAAGTCACCCATCTCTTTTGCCAAATCGGGATTAAATTTGGCAGTGGCTGAATGAAATAGCCCTCTAAGAGCATTCATAATAGCTAAAATAGACCAAAATATCGTAAATATTATTAGGGTATTGAGTATATGTTTGATTGTCTCCGTCTCTTGAAATGTAAGCAAGAAAAATACATGAGCACCTATTATAATAAAAGTAAACCGTACAGGAGCTTTGAGGGCTGATATTACTCTCTCATCATAATAAGTTTTTGTGAGTTTGGAGAGGTTGAGAAGTGTACCCATAATAATAAGAGTAAAAAAGTGACGAAAGAGTAAAAATACCAAAAATACCAATATTGCACCAAAAAGATTGGCTAGAGGAATACCAAAAAAGGTATTGGCTAATATAGGAAACTCATGGTAGAGAGGAGAGAGTAATACCTGTATGCGTTCATCAAGGTTCATAGATAAGTCATCTATTATATCTAAAGAGTTTGTTATATTTATATCATTGGTTGGAGTTATTGGCATCTATTTACTATCCTTTATTGTAATTATGGATATAATTATAGTTAAATTTTTATTATTTAAAGGATTATATATGTTCAAAAAGATGTTATTTGTAATTATGTTGATAAATTCGACTCTAATGTTTGCAAAAGTAACGCATATAAATTATGACGCGAAGTTTGGTATATTTGGTACAATAGGCTCACTCAACACCAAACTCACCCAAAATAGAAGAAGCTATACGATAGATACAAAGATGGCACTTACAGGACTAGCCAAGAGACTTTTTAGTAGGCATAAAGGACGATATATATCCAAAGGACATATTCGTAATGGACTTATGATAACAGACTTATATCAAATCATAGAGCGATATGATGATATGGTAGTAAGCAAAGAGTATTGGACAGACCATAAACGCAAAAAGGTTACTCTAAAAGTCAAAAAATGGAAAAAAGGTAAACTGATACAAAATAGTAAAAAGAGACTCAAATTTTATGCCAAAAATGACCTACTTACTCTATATTTTAATCTTGATAAGATGATACCTAAAAAAGGCAAAAAATATAACTTCAAAGTAGTAGGATTAGAAAAACAGAACGGTACAGTCAAAATTACAGTCCCAAGCAATTCTCAAAGTGGAAGCTACAAAAAAGACCTAGGAGATACAGCCAACTGGTACGCCAAAGCACTAATACACCAAAAAAACTTTAGAAAGAAAAAGGGTGATATACTAATGTCCGTAAGCAAAGATGGATATATCAAGAAAGCTGTTATAAAAGATATATTAATGTATGGAGATGCAAGTTTAGTTAGGGTAAGGTAAGGAATTTGTAGGTTGGGTATCACCCAACAATTAATGATATATAGGATATAAATATTGTTTAGTAGTATTAAACCTACAAAGTGCGTAACATCAGTGAGTAAAATAAAATTTGAAAGAGTAAAAATATGGCTACAATAAATTTATCAAATAAAAACTTAAAGCATTGTCCAGATATTGCTCCAAATGCAACTGATATTAGAATAAATAATAATCAACTTACTGAAATACCTGATAGTATTGGAGAGTTAAGTAATTTAAAAATACTTATATTATCTAATAACTCTATCAAAAAAATTACACCTAAAATAGAAAATTTATCAAATTTAACTCATTTAGATTTAGGAAATAATCCAATTGAGTATCTTCCTCATTCCATTAAAAAATTAAAAAAACTTCGGCATTTAGGTTTAACTGGAACGAAACTTCCCTTACCTCCCAATTATAATCCAGCACAAAATATACAATCTACTATTGATTATATTTTAGAAAATCAAAAAGAGCCTTTACCAGAGTTAAATATAAAAAATGCTTATATATATTTTAATTTAAGTAAAGATTTTTTGATAAAAAGCTTTACTAATACAATTGAAAAATTTTCTAAAGAGTATGAAGTAAGCTTTACCGATATTAAAGATGCAAAAGAGATAAACAGAGATACAACAATGGTTTTGATTATTGTGAGTTATGATATTCATCTAAATAGCCAAATGATTTTTAGGATTATTAAAAGATGTATTGCGTTAAAAATTTCACATAAAATACTGTTTCAAAAAGATACATTTTATGGTGAAGAGGGGATTAATCTTGAAAAGGGTTTAGAAGTAAGTGAATTAAGAAGAACAATTGAAAAGGATTATAAATCAGCACTGTTACCATTTAACTCTATCAATGAATTTACAGGACTTACTCTAAGTATTTTGAAAGAACATAAGCCCGAAGTTGTATTAGTCTCTCTTCAATTAAGAAATATTGGTCATTTTAAAGAGGTGACTATGAATTTCAATGAAGATGTGACTTGTATTGTAGGTGAAAATGGACGAGGGAAAAGTTCTATTTTAAAAGCTTTATCCCTTGCTATTACTGGGTCAAAAAATTCCAAAATAGAGAAGAATGTTCTTTATAATTTGTTACGCATCAAATCAATTACTCAAAGTGGTGGTACAAATTATTGTGACTCAGGAGTTATTGTATTAAATTACAAAATTGATTCTGTTGCCTATCAAAATATTGTAAAGCTAACTACCAAAGATGAGGGGCGTGTGATTGATGTTGAGTTTTTGGGAGATTTACAACTGAATGTAGGAGAGTATAATCTCAAATCCCTTATCGTTGGATTTCCTCAACTTAGAGGCAAAATAAATCAAGATGAAAAAATTGGAAAGTCTGCTTATACTCAACCTCATATAGATGATTTACTTCCTCTACTGAATGATAATGATGATAAGCGACTTGATTCTTTTGTGCGATGGGTTGCAAACTTATATGGAGAGGCTTTGAAGGCAAATAATATTGATAATTCAAGAGAGTATAGCATTATCAAATATGTTTTTGAAATTATCTCAAAACTCACAGGTAAAGAACTTGTGTTTATGCATATACAACAGTTTTCACCACCTATCGTTATCATCTCCACACCTGAATCACCCAATGGTATTTCACTCAATTTGATTAGTCAAGGGTTTAAAATAGTTATTGGTTGGATTGGATATTTTGTACAACGAAGGCTTGAAGCATTTCCTTTAAGTTCACCTACAAATAATTCAAGAGAAAAGTCTATCTTGATTATTGATGAGATTGATAGTTCTATTCATCCTATTTGGCAATCGAGACTATTAAAGGTATTAAGAGAGTGTTTCCCAACTACACAAATTATATGTACCACACACTCTCCACTTATGTTAGCAGGGTTAGATAGAGAGCAAATCCTTGAAGTGAAAAAAGATGAGAGTAATCAAATTATTGTAAAAAATAATGACTTTGATACATGGGCTACATCTTATAAAGAGATACTAAAAACTATTTTTAGGACTTCTGATTTTGTTCCAACAGTTACAGTCAAAGAGCTTGAAAGAAAATTAGACTTATCTACTAATGATGAAGAACGAAAAAGAATACAAATTTCACTTGATAGATTATTGGAAAACCAAATACATACAGACCATTTGAAAGAGTATGAAGAGAGATTAAAGAGAAAAGAAGAAGAGCTTGATAGTATAATAGAAGTTTATAGAAAGAAATCTAAATAGATGCACTATATTGATAGAAAAAATTGTAATAATCCACCTCTTGATTTACTCAAAAAGTTAGATGAAAAATATAAAGTTTTATGGGTTGAATACCATAAATCAAAATATAATCCTAATATAAAAAATCTCTCTCGTCCAAATACAGGATGGTCTAGTAATAAAATTCGTCACCCATTAGGTATTTTATTCTATAAAAATTGTGGTTATTGTGGTATTCATACTGATTTGGGTTCTGATGCTGAGATTGACCATCATTTCCCAATATCATTAAATTTATTAACAGATAAAATTTATTGTTGGCATAATTATATATGGAGTTGTCACTCTTGTAATAATATAAAAAATAAATATTATCCCTTTTTAGACCCTTGTTTAAAATCAGATATAAAGTATATCTATTTTAATGAAAGTGATGGTAAGTATATGTGCTATATAAACGCTCCTAGCGATATAAAAGAAAAATTTGAAAATACCGAAGAGTATTCTAATCTTAATGATAAAAATAGACCTGATGCTAGAAAATGTTTATCAAGAGATGTTTTGCAGATATATTTAAGTGCATTAAAAATGAGTCATAAGTTATATATTGTAGAAAAAGATATTCAAGGTGAAGATGCTTCTGAGACAGAAGAAGCACTTAAAGTATTTCATCAGAAAAAAGATTATTTTTTAGATTTTATTAAAAGTGGGAATTATCTTTTTTTGATTAAAGATATTTTTGAAATTTTTTGTATAGAAAATAGTTGTGATTTCCCTTTCACTTTTGAAGAGTTACTTGATGAAACGGATTATCTAAAAATTGACGGGTATAGCTAATATGAAAGAAATACAAACTAAAAATAGAGAACTTACACTTTTACCAATAGAGTCTAGTCTTCTTGCTAGATATATCATAGGTGTATCTACTATTACACTTTTTGAGGGTGATTTAGCTTCTGTGGAGGCTTTTATATCCAAACGCTTTAGAGTATTTTGTCAGTTAAATCCTTGGATTTTAGCAAGTCTGATAGATGATGGCAAGAAAACACCTCTTAGGCTTAGCTATCAAGAACCTTTTGATGAGCAAGATTTTGCTAAGTCTTTAGAGTTCAATCTCAATAATTTGAGGATTAGGTCAAATATGAGCTATGAAGAGATTTTGGTACAAACAGCACCTTACTTGGTACAAAGTCCTAAGATGATTGTCAATACAGATGCACTAGTTAGTAGCTTGATTTTTGAGCCTTTAGTAGATAATCCAAATGCATTTGTGATGATATTTTCTCTCTCTCATAGTCTAGTAGATGGGCATAGTTATTACAAAATACTAAATATGCTTTTTGCCAATGAGGAGATAGTAGCACTAGATATCAAACGCAAAACTCACCTATATACAAAACTAAGGTTTGAAGCGGTGCAT
>JASFZJ010000011.1:0-3913 GCA_045267865.1 Sulfurovum sp.
ATACGTCTAATTTATTAGATTTACCAACCGCTGAAAAAAAGTTTGTAACAAGAACAGAATTGATTTTACATCTTGATAAAAACTATCTAGGTAAGGTTTGGGAAGATATACCAGAGATAAGTGTCCAAAATAAGTGGGTAACTTTTGATAAATATATCAAAGATAATAGAAAAAGATTAAGAGATAGGTCACTATTTCTCCCTCAATCTCTAATCAAAACTTCAAAAGGTGAAATAAATGCAAATGTATATATAGATACTATGCTTACTAAGTCTATATATAGTAAATGTTGTAAGATTATATCAATCCAAGATTTGAGTAAAGAGAGAGAGAGAGCGTTAGACCAGTATAATCATAAACTTACAGGATTACCCAATGAGATTAAAGCTGTGCAAGACCTTCCTGCTCTCTACTCTAAAGTTCATGTAGAAAACAATAAAGTAGCTATTGTATTATTAGATATTGATAACTTTACTAGATTAAGGTCGGTTATAGGGTATGAACAGGCTAATACTATTTTATTAAATTTTGCAAATCATCTAAAAGAGATAGAGTTGAAGATGCATTTAAAGATATACCATACATCTGAAAATCACTTTCTATTGACACTATCAAATGTAGGTTCTGTAGATGAGATATATGAGCTTATAGATACTATTCAAAAAGATACAGTGGCATTTTATAGCAAAAGTAGAATGAGTCTAAACTTTAGTTTCTCTACAGGCATAGCACTCTATCCAGATAGTGGAACTATACGAGAATTACTAGATAATGTATATAAAGCCCTAGCACATGCACAAAAAGATGGATTTGGTAAGAAACATCTATATCTTCCTGATGGAAAAGAGAATAAGTATAATGAGATAACACTTCATAATGATATGCAAGTAGGACTTGATAGAGGAGAGTTTGAAGTATATTATCAGCCTATTGTAGATGTTAATACTAAAGATAAAGAGATAGTAGGTGCTGAAGCACTTATTAGATGGCACCACCATGAGTATGGAATGATACCACCTGATGCATTTATTCCATTGATGGAGCAGACAGGCTTTATTATTAAATTAGGACAGTTTGTCTTAGATACTGTTTGTGAGCAACAAAAAAAGTGGGAGATGTTTGACTTTAAACCTATTGAAGTATCTATCAATGTATCTATGGTAGAGATAATATCAAGTAATTTTGTTACAAATATCAAAAATAAACTTGAAAAGCATAAACTTAGCCCTAAGCTTATTAAATTTGAAATAACAGAAGGTATGGCAATGATTGATGAGGGTGATACACAAAAATATTTTAAAGAGCTGAAAACTTTGGGTGTAGGTATATCTTTAGATGATTTTGGTACAGGATATACATCATTTACATATCTCAAAAAGTTTCCTGCTGATGTTATCAAGATAGATAAATCTCTTGTAGATTATATAGTAACAAGCAAAGAAGACCAAGGTATAGTAAAAGGTATCATAGCCTTAGGACATGACCTGGGGATGAAAGTCCTTATCGAGGGTGTAGAAGATGCCAAGATGGTAGCTATATTAGAGTCTTATCATGCTGATTATATTCAAGGCTATTTCTTTGGTAAACCTCTCCCCTCATTTGAGTTTCAAAAAAGTCTTAGGATAGTAGAAGAAGAGGAAGAGACGAGAGATAAAGATGGTATAAAAGATAACTCATCTAAATCTTCACCATCTAATCCATCAGGGAGTGAGTTCTTAGTTTTATAGCTCATATCTTTTAATATTTCTATTTTATATTTGCTTGTAACTAACTTTTGGATAAAATAATAACAATTATAATTATTAGGATTACCCAAAATGAAACAACCACTACTTATAGAGATAGGCGTAGAGGAATTACCTGCTATACCTCTACTCAAAATCGTAAAAAATATAGAAAAATCTTGGCAAAAAATACTACAAGAGTATAAACTCTCTTGTGAATTTGAGTTCCTCTATACCCCTAGAAGACTTGTACTCAAACATTCAGAGATGCCTAGCAAACAAGAAGATAGTATTATAGAACTTGTAGGCCCTCCTGTACAAGTGGCTATCAAACACGGTGAGACTACCAAAGCAGGTGAGGGATTTGCTAGAAAGTGTGGTGTAGCATTTGATACTTTGGGTCGGAGTGAGAAAAATGGTAAAGAGGTCTTATATTTTCAAAAAGAGGAGATAGGAGATAATACTATCTCACTTCTTGAAGAGATGATAAAAAAATGGATAGCCTCTATGTCTTTTGGCAAGATGATGCGTTGGGGAGATAGAACAGATGAGTTTATCCGTCCTGTGAGATGGCTTCAAGTACGCTTTAACGATGCTTCTATCCCTGTAGAACTTTTTGGTGTGCAGTCTGATACCAAAAGCTTTGTGCATAGAATGGTGAGTTATGATAGTGTGGAGATACCGTCTATAGAGGAGTATGAGCAGATTTTGCGTAATGGTGCTGTGATGCTCTATCCTCGTGAGAGAGAGCTTAAAATATTAGATGAGTTTGATATTTTAGAAGCTCAAAATGATATTATGATAGATAGAGATGAGTCACTTTTGGCTGAGGTTGTAGCGATTACAGAAAATCCAAAAGCACTTTTAGGAAGTTTTGATAAGCTCTTTTTGGAGCTTCCACCAGAGGTAATTATCACTTCTATGAAAGAACACCAAAGATATTTCCCTGTATTTCATAAAGGTAAAATCACCAATAAATTTGTAGTAGTCTCCAATGCCTACACAGAGGACTATAGCAAAGTAATCGCAGGAAATGAGAGAGTATTGAAGCCTCGTCTAGCAGATGGACTATTCTTCTATAAAAATGACCTCAAAAATGGACTCTCTATAGATGGATTAGAAAAAGTACAATTTATAGATGGTCTAGGCTCACTAAAAGACAAAATAGATAGAGAAAAACGCATAGCGATTAGATTATTAGCACTATATATGGATAGAGTGGAGAGTGATACAAATCTAGCTCCAATAGAGATAGAGAAATTGATGGATAGAGCTGTAACACTTGCCAAAGCAGACTTGATGAGTGAGATGGTGTATGAGTTTACAGAGCTTCAAGGGCTTATGGGATATTATTATGCCAAAGCATTGGGAGAAAATGAGCTTGTATATAACGCCATAAAAGAGCAATATATGCCAGTAGGTGAAGGTGCAGAGCTTCCGACTTCTGTATTCTCAGCAATTGTGGCGATGAGTATTAAGCTAGATACGCTATTTGGACTATTTAGTGTAGGACGAATACCAACAGGTTCAAAAGACCCTTTTGCCTTGCGTCGTGCCGTTAATGGTGTGGTGCGAATTGTCACAGAGTATGGTTTGAGCTTCAATATAGATGATATAATCACTCTACTCAAAGAGGCTTACACAGAGTTTGATACACAAATATTAAACGACTTTATCATAGAGAGGATAAATAAATCTCTCAATGCCAATCCATCAGTAATAGCTTCTGTATTGGCAAGTGGAGAGAGAGATATTTATCTTATATCCCAAAAGGTAGAGGCTCTTAATGATATAGTAAATACAGATGTATTCAAAGAGCAGTTTAGTACATTTAAGCGAGTAGCAAATATATCCAAAGATGTAGATTTGGATAGTAATTTAGTGATAGATACAACACTCTTCAAAGAAGAAGCTGAGATGGTATTATACTCTGCTTATGAGAAAGTGATAAATCAAGACTACAGAGACTACAAAAGCAAACTAGAAGCACTATTTGGACTCAAAAGAGAACTTGATAGCTATTTTGATGGGGTTATGGTAAATAGTCAAGATGAAGCATTAAAGACAAATAGACTTCATACAATAGGTGCGATATATAAATCATTTAGAGAGATTTCGGATATTAAAGAGATTTCGGTTTAGGGTTTTTAAATCCTTGCTAATATTAAATTTGCCAACAGCAATCATTG